>JBHEMF010000035.1:0-10287 GCA_046352665.1 Thermoplasmatota archaeon | reverse complement strand
CGAGCCCTTCGACACCGTCGATGGCGTGCTCACCGACGCCCAGGGCGCGGTCTCCGACCTCGGCCCGAGCGCCGCGGTGTACCACCTCCTGTGCGACCCGAACAACGCCCTCCTCGGCTTCAACGACGGCGACGCCGCCGCCGGCCTGGTCCTGTGCGAGGTCAACGAGAGCTCCCCCGGCTCCGGCGACGGTCTCCCTGGCGCTGGCGGCCTCTGCTACATGAGCCCCGGCTTCGTGAACGGCGCCACGAGCTGCGACTTCGTGAACGACGTCGCGACCTTCATGGGCAACTCGAACGGCAACGCCCCCGACTACAACGGCGTCGGCACCTGCAACGCGCCGGACACGCTCCCGGTCATCGCGAGCCCGGCCCGCGCCTGGTACACCCTCACCATGCAGGGCACCTTCCGCGCCTCGTCCGGCAACACGCCCTTCGGCTTCCAGATCGCGAGCGTCTCGTGCGAGGACAGCGCGGGCGCACTCGTGACCGCCAGCACCTGGGTCTACGACGACCAGTTCGCCTACACGGTTGACAGCGGCCACGTCGCGGGCTTCCCCTCGACGGGCCCGACGACCCCGAACGGCTACGGCGGCTACACCATCGTGGACAACGGCTCCACCGCGGGCATGACGGCCTGCGCCGGCCCCCGCCCCATCTACTACGCGTAGATCGGCGCTCGCCAGTTCCTTTTCCCCTCCTCCCTTCGTTTCTTCCGACCTTTTTTTCGTCTGCCTCCTGGATGTTCCCACTTCGGCCAGAACCCCTCTGTACCACTCCTGGGTAGGCGAAGCTGGTTGCCGATGCCATCCAATCCCGCCTGGCCCGCAGCGCTCGCCCTGGCCCTCCTCGTCCCTTCCGCCTGGGGTGCCGTGGCCGCGGCACCCGACCTCTTGGAGACCGTGGTCTCCACCGACACGACCTGGAGCGGAGAGTCCCGCGACCTCGTAGCCGACCTGCGCGTCGCGGCGCCAGCCACTTTGCGGCTGGAAGGTACTGCGCTGCGCCTCGACGGGCGCATCCTCGTCGAAGCCGGGGCGACACTGGAACTGGGCCCGGCCGGCCTGCGCCCCACCACCATCGCGCCCCTTACGGCGTCCGCCCCCGACGAGACGCATGGCTGGTGGATGCGCGTGAACGGCACGCTGCGCGCCTCCGGCGCCCCCGCCACTGTCCTCACCGGCCTGCGCGGCTCCGGCCTCAACAACCTGTATTTCGACGGCGGTGGAATCCGGGTCGCCGGTACCGCCGACCTCGCCGACGTCCGCATCGAGGCGTCCAACGCCACCCTCCTTGGACTATATGGCAGCAGCCTGCGGCTGGAGCGCGCCGTCATCGACGGCACGGGGTTCCTGGCGCTCGGCACGCGCGCACCCATCGTCCTGCGCAACACCACCCTGCGCGGCACCGACTACGGCATCATGGGCCGCGACGGCTGCGTCTACGACGTGGCCGACAGCGACATCGAGGCGGCGACGCAGGCCATCCAGGCCAACGGCTGCCGGGTGGACGTGGTGCGCAGCCGCCTCTCCGCCCAGGAAAGCAGCCTCTACGCTTCGGGGCCCGCAGTCGTGCATCTCGAATCCGTCAACGTGTCGGGCTACCGGGGGAACGGCGTCTCGGCCAAGGGCCTGCCGGCGACGGGCGGCCACGGCCTCGCCATGCCTCGGCTGACCTTCGACGGCGTCACGCTGACACCCGCGGGGGACCACGCGACGGGCGTGCGCTTGCAGGGGTCGGTGGCCCAGATCCATGGCAGCCGCATCGAGGGCAACGACATCGGCGTCATGGCGGTGGACCACAGCGTCCTTGCCATGGACGGGACCGCCGTGCTGCGCAGCCGCACCATGGGCGTGTTCGCGCTCTACGCCGGCTTGGACGGCGACGTCCTCCAAGGGAACGATTTCGGGAACCGCACCGCCGGCACGGGCAACGGTGTCGCAGTCGAGGCCCGCATGCGCGTGACCGCCTCGGTCCTGGACTCCGACGGCCAAGCCCTTGCCGGCCCCCGCCTGCTCCTCTTTGCGCAGGACCGCAGCGTGCCCTTCGTAGCCGTGGCAGCCGGCGCGAACAGGACGGCGACCGCGGAGTTCCTGGCCTACGGCCTCGCCGCCGACGGCTCCTCCACGTTCAGCGGCCCGTTCCGCTACCGCCTGGAGCACCCCGCGCTCGCCGCCCCCCTGGAAGGCGTCCTCGACATGGCGCAGCCGGTCATCCTCGGCCACGCAGCACCTGCCAAGGGCCTCGAACCGTCCCCGGCGCAAGGCATCGACTACCTGGCGCTCGGCCTGGGCGCCGTCGTGGCACTGGCGGGCGCCGTGGCGGCCCTGCGTTGGTGGTCACGCACCGAGACCAGGCCCTGACCCGCGCCTGGGTGAGCACCGATGCGGCAGGCATCGCGGTTTAAACCCCCGTCCGCCGTGCGAACGGCGAGCATGGCGAAAGCTCCCGAATCCAAGTCGTTCCGCAAGATCCTTGTGGCGAACCGCGGCGAGATCGCCCTGCGCGTCATGCGCACGGCGCGCGAGATGGGGATAAAGACCGTCGCCATCCATTCGCCGCAGGACGCCCGGGCGCCCCACGTCCGCTTCGCAGACGAGGCCTTCCTGCTCGGCAACGAGGCGTCCGCTACGAACTACCTCGCGATCCCCACGATCGTGGAGCTGGCACAGAAGGTCGGCGCCGACGCCGTCCACCCCGGATACGGTTTCCTCTCGGAGCGCAGCGAGTTCGCGACCGCCCTTGGCAAGGCCGGCGTGAAGTTCATCGGCCCGCCCCCCAAGCCGATCGACATCTTGGGCGACAAGGTCGCCTCCAAGGTCGCGGCGCGCCGCGCGAAGGTGCCCGTCGTGCCCGGCAAGGACGAGTTCGTCGCGACCCTCGCCGAGGCGCAGGAGGTCGTGAAGCTCACCGGCTACCCCGTCATCATCAAGGCGGCCTTCGGGGGCGGCGGCATGGGCATGCAGGTCGTGCAATCCGAGGCCGAGCTTGCCGGCGCCCTTGCCGCGACACAGCGCCAGGCCAAGGCCGCCTTCGGGCGCGGCGAGGTGTTCATCGAGAAATTCATCCAGCGCCCCCGCCACATCGAGATCCAGTTCCTCGCGGACGAGCACGGCAACGTCGTCCATTTCGGCGAGCGCGAGTGCTCGGTGCAGCGCCGGCACCAGAAACTCATCGAGGAGGCCCCGAGCCCCATCGTGACACCGGCCGACCGGAGCCGCATCGGCGCCTCGGTCTGCCAGCTTGCCAAGGACGTCGGGTACTGGAACGCCGGCACCGCCGAGTTCCTGTACGAAGGCCCGGACGGCAAGGACTCCGCTGCGGGTCACTTCTACTTCAACGAGGTGAACACGCGTCTGCAGGTCGAGCACCCAGTCACGGAGCAGGTCTATGGCATGGACCTCGTGCGCGAGCAGATCCGCATCGCCGCCGGCGAACCGTTGGGCTACGACCAGGCGTGGGTCGATGCGCGGCGCCGCGGCTGGGCCATCGAGTGCCGCATCAACGCCGAGGACCCCAAGAACAATTTCATGCCGACACCGGGGCTCATCTCGCGCCACGTGCCGCCCAACGGCAACGGTGTCCGCGTCGATACCTACCTCTATTCCGGCTTCACCGTCCCGTCGTCCTACGACTCGATGGTCGCGAAGCTCATCACGTACGGCTCCGACCGCGCGATGGCGATCGCCAAGATGCGCCGCGCCCTCGGCGAATACGACTTGGGCAACCTCGTCACGAACCGTGAGCTCCACCAGGTGATCTTCGAGGACGAAGCCTTCGTGAAGGGCGAGATGACGACACGTTTCCTCGAAGAGCGCAAGATCCTCGACCGGCTCGTCGGCGTCGAGGAGGCTGCCTCCGCGGCCACGAAGCGCAAACTCGCCGCCCTTGCCGCCGCCATCGCCCAAGAGCCGGGCGGCATCGACTCCATCGTCCAGAAGACGTACCAGTTCGCGCAGTCGCAGGCGAAGAACGTCGGAGTGGACGAGTTCGGCCGGCGCAGGCTCAGCGCTTGGGGCCTGAAGGGGCGCCGCGAGGGCGTGGGAGGGCTGCTGTGAGGTATTCCTTCCAGCTCGGCAACCGCCTGCACCACGTGCACCTCATCGAGCACGGAAGCGGTCCGCAGTTCGTCGTGGACGGCGAGACGTTCCAGCCGCAGGTGCAGTCGCTGGGCCAAGGCCGCTACAAAGTGACGCTCGACGGCGCCATGTACGACTTCACCGTCCGCAACGGGCGCGTCCTCGAAGGCCCGCGCCCGCTCGACCTCGAGGTGCGACGTGCGCGCCCAGTCCTCGAACGCTCAGCGGCCGCCGGTCGCAAGAAGGACGGCCGCGTGAAGCCGCCCATGCCAGGCAAGATCGTCGAGGTCAAGGTCAAGGAAGGGCAGGCCGTCGCCGAGGGCGAAGTCCTCCTGGTCCTGGAGGCCATGAAGATGCAGAACGACCTCAAGGCGCCCATGGCGGGCACGGTCCGCCGGGTCCTTGTTGCGGACGGGACCAACGTCGAGGCCGGAACGGTCCTGGTCGAGATCGAGCCGGCTTAGAGGCGAGCCGGCAGGCAAGCGGATTGCCGCGGCATCAACCGTGATGCCGGCGCGGCACCAAAATCGGGACATGGCAAAAGACGTCGATGCCGCGTTCGTCGAGCGTGCGCAGGAGAAAGGCATCCCGGTCATCAACGTGCTGTCGGCGAGCGCTTTCGAGCAGAAGCACATCCCCGGCTCCCTGAACGCTCCCGTCGAGGGGCCTGGATTCGAGGAGGCCGTCGAGCGCTTCGCCCCTGACAAGATCAAGCCCGTTGTCGTCCATTGCTCCGGCTTCACTTGCCCGGCGAGCGTCAAGGCCGGCCACCGCTTGGAGGCCATGGGTTACCGGGAGGTGTATGAGTACCGTGGCGGGCTCGAGGACTGGGAGCGGCAGGGCAAGGCGCTTGAGCCCCAGTCCGCGAGCCGCCCTGCGCGGCCTGCACGCACCCAGGAACGGGACCGCGTGAGCAAGGAAGAGCGCGTTCCGCCGCCGTTCTAGCGAATCGGTGCCACGCGCAGGAGCCAGTCCAACAGCACCTTGTGGAATTTTCCAGGGTTCTCCAGCGGCGAAAGGTGCCCGGCTTTCGGGATGAGTTCGAAATCGCTGCCCCGGAACGCCTGCGCCATGCGGCTTGCGGAGTCGGGTGGCGTGATCTGGTCATCCTCTCCCACGACGACGAGGCAGGGCAGGTGCATGGAGGCGAGCTTGCCCCGCATGTCGGGACGGTCCCGCATGCCTTCGAGGGCCGCGACGGCGCCCTCCGGCTTGTTTTCCAGCATCATCCTCTCCGTCATCTCCTTCACCTGCGGCTTGCTGGCGGGAGTGTCTGCGTGCAGGAGCTTCGGCATCATGCCATCCACGAGCGCCTGCATGCCCTTCTCGCGCACCGCCTGGATGGTCTTCGCCCGCCCTGCCTTCGCTTCCGGCGAATCGGCCTCTGCCCGCGTGTCCACGAGGGCCAAGGCACGGACCTGTTCGCGTTCGCGCAGCGGCATCTGGAGAGCCACGTAACCGCCCATGGAGAACCCGACGACGACTCCCGATCTTGCGCCGATCCGTTCCAGGAGTGCCGCGACGTCGCGTGCCATCGCCTCCATCGTGGCCGGCCCGTCTCCCGGCGGCGACTTTCCGTGCCCCCGCAGGTCCGGAAGGACGACGCGGTATCCGGCCTCGGCAACGACCCGCGCCGTCGGCCCCCACATGCGGCGGTCGAAGGGGAAGCCGTGGATGAGGGTGACCGTGGGCCCGGTTTTGGGGCCATGCTCTTCGTGCGCTAGATCGACGGGTTTGGGGGGAAGTGGCATCGTCCTTGCGATTCCGGACCCGTTCAAGGCCGTTGTCCCGGCGGCCGGGTGGATGTGGGATGGCCAACGGGCAATTTGCCATTTGGTTGGCATGCTCGTTGGCTCCAGGCGTTCGCTGGGGACCTCCTTGTCTGGGAGGTCACTGAAAGTTTGGTGAGCGAAAGTTTCGCGGACCTCCGCGACATGAAGGCCGTCTGCTTCGTCGTGGAGCCGACGAGCATACCAAGGGGGCGACTTCCATCCAACCCCCGCTGGACCCCTCACCCGAATTTCGGTTCCCGCTTCTCCCGGAATGCCGCCACACCTTCCGCGAAGTCAGCGCGCCCCGCCGCTGCCGCAATCAGCCCGCGCTCGGCGTCGAGCTGGTGGTCGAACGAGACGGCGGCCTGCATGGCGAGGAGGCGTTTCGTCGCTTCGCGGCTGGCCTTGCCCCAGGCGCCCCATGTGCGCGCGACCTCGATGGCGCGGGGCAGGAGCCTTTCGGCCGGGACGACCTCGTCCACGAGCCCTGTGTGCAGTGCTTCGTCTGCGCGCATGACCTCGTTGTCGAAGAAGAACCTCTTCGTGCGCTGCTCGCCGATGAGGCGGGGCAGGAGCCACGTGGATCCGCCGTCGGGGCTGAGTCCCATGCGGAAATAGGAGGCGGCGAAGCGGGCGTCGGGGCTTGCGATGCGACTGTCTGCGACGAGGGCCAAGCCGAGGCCGCCGCCGGCCGCGACACCGTTCACGGCTGCGACGAAGACCTTGCCGGAGGCTTGCAGGTCGAGGAGCAGCGGGTGCAATTCGGCGGTGGCGTCGAGGACCCACTGCGTAGAGGTGTGCGTGCGGATGCCCTCCTCGAAGGCGCGCACGTCGGCGCCGCTGGAGAAGGCCTTGCCGGATCCGGTGAGCACGACGGCGCGGACCTTGGGGTCCTCGAACAATTGGCGGAACACGCCACGCAGGTGCCGCAGGACGGCGGGGTCGAAGGAGTTCATCGACTCGGCGCGGGTGAACGTGAGGACTGCGACGCCGCCGTCCTCGTGGCGGAGGGAAACGAGTTCCATGTGGTCCGAGGCGAGCGTGGACACGTTCAACCGCCAAGGTTCACGTTCACGTTCTTCACCCGCGTGTAGAACCGCATCGCTTCGCCGCCCTGCTCTGCGCCGATGCCGGACTTCTTCCACCCCGTGAAAGGCGTCTGCGGGAACGTGACCGGGAACTCGTTCACGCTCACCATGCCGGACTGCAGGTCGCGCGCGAAGCGGTGCGCCGTGGCAAGGTCGTTCGTCCAGACACCGTTAAGGAGGCCGAACTCGCTGCCGTTGGCGAGCTTGAGGGCCTCGTCCGGCGTCGAGAAGGGCATGACAGAGAGGACGGGGCCGAAGATCTCCTCACGCCAGACGACGTTCTTCGCCTCGACGCCCGTGAGGACCGTCGGTGCGACGAAGGCCCCCGCCGATAGTTTGGGGTCGTTGGGAGCGGCGCCACCCATCTCGACGTGGGCGCCCTGCGCGACGCCCTTCTCCACCAGGCCCAGCACGTTCTTGCGCTGGTCCTGGCTCACCATCGAGCCGACGCGTACACCCTCCTCCGTGCCGGGCCCGACCTTCCAAGAGGCGGCCTCGGCCATCACCGCCTCGACGAGGGGCTTCTGCACGGACTCGTGCACGAGGAGCCGGCTGCCGGCCCAGCACATCTGGCCGGCGTTCATGAAGATGCCAAAGCAGATGCCCTTCGCGGCCTTCTTCAGGTCGGCGTCGGGCAAGACGACGTTGGCACCCTTGCCGCCGAGTTCCAGCGTCACCGGCGTGACGTGGGCGGCGGCGGCGCGCATGACCTCGACGCCTGTGGGGACGCTGCCGGTGAGCGTTATGCCATCCACGTCCGGATGGGACGCGAGACGTCCGCCGACTTCGCCGCCGGGGCCGGTAATGACCTGCAGCACACCTTTGGGCAAGCCTGCCTCCTCGGCGAGCTTGGCCCAGCGCAGCAGGCTGAGCGGCGTGAGTGTCGCGGGCTTGGCGACGACGGTGCAGCCGGCGGCGAGCGCGGGGGCGATGCCGCGCACGGCAAGCTGCAGCGGGAAATTCCACGGCACGATGTGGGCCGTGACGCCGAGCGGCTGGCGCAGCGTGTAGCCGAGGCGGTCGCCGGGGACGGGGATGGTCGAGCCCTCGACCTTGTCGCACCAGCCAGCGAAGTACTCCAAGGTCCAGGCTGCGAACCGCACGTCGCCCGTCGCCTCGCGGATGGTCTTGCCGTTGTTCTGCGACTCGACGAGGGCGAGCTCCTGGGCGTGCTGGTTGGTGAGTGCTGCGAGTTTCCACAGGATGCGGGCGCGTTGGGCGGGATCCATGCCGTGCCACTCCTTCGACTCGAACGCAGCTCGGCTTGCGGCCACGGCGGCGTCCACGTCGTCGCGGGTCCCTTTCGGCACGCGTGCCATGACCTCGTTGCGGGCGGGGTCGCGGACGTCCTGCAGCTCGTGCCCGTCGCCCTTCCATTCGCCGGCCAGGAGCATGGGCTGGATCTGGGCTTGCGTCTGCATGGGCGCGGCACGTGCGGGCCGCTCAAAAACGAGACTGGTCGCCGGGCCCCTGCTTGCCTCCTGGGAGGCAGGCGACGCAAGGTAAAATAAGGTCGGAGGCCCAAGCAAGAGTACGGCCACGGCGCAGTGGTCCAAAGCCTTCGGGGGCTCGCCCCCCACAGGACAGGCAGCAAAAACCCGCAAGCTTCGAGGTGAATCGGCGGGTCATGTGTAAGGCCTGTGCCACCGGAACAGACCCGCGCCGTGACTTCATCTCGAATGCGCACCATGCGCCTTTGGGGCGAGCCCTCGCGGGGAGCACTCACGCGACCTGTGGCGGCGTGTTTCCTTTCAATAGCGGGTGTGGCGGCCCCGCGGCGCCACTGCGGCAAGCCGCGCCGCCTTTCCGGCGTCCTGGATGAGCGGGATGCGCTTCGCAGTCGCCTTCGGCTTGGGCCGGCCCTCGCCGATCCAATCCTTGCGTCGCCGCGTCGCGGCCGCATCGCCTTTCCGCTTCGTGACCGTGACCTTGTCGGGCGGGAGTTCGCTGAGCGGGACGGGCAGGGTGCGGAGACGCCCTTCGCGGAAGACGTTCACCTCGACCGTGTCGCCTTTGCGCTTGCCTGCCACCTGCTCGTGGAAGTGGTCGGCCTTCCATTTGTAGCCGACGGCGGCCACCATCTCGTCGTCGGGTTGCAGGACCTGGAACGCCGCCGCGTCCTCCCAGATGCGGGCGATGATGGGAGCGCCGCTGGCGCCGGCACCGGGCTTGAACTCGACGCCGAGGCCGATCTTCCGCTTCGGGTCCTTCCAGTCGCGCTTCACGTTCCAACCCAGGAGTCGCAGGCTCGGGTCGATGGGGAGCTCGGCCGTACCGCGCGTCCAGGCCTCGATCTTTGCGCGCAGGTCGATGCCCGTCGCCTGCTCCACGAGGTCGGGGAACGCGTCGTCGGTGACGCCCATGCCGGTGCGGCCGTGCTTGCGCCACATGTGCCGCATGACGGCGTCGAGGCCACCCGGCACTTTGCGGCGGCGCAGCTCCGCGTCGAGCACGAGGGCCACCCACATGCCCTTCGTGTAGTACGAGACGTTGCGGTTGATGTTGTGCTCGTGCGGCTGGTACAGGAGCGTCCACGCAAGCCGGCTGGCCTGTGAGACGCCGAGGCGGCGCCGGCCAATCGCCTTGTTGTACATCTCCAGGTCCTCGCCGAGCATCTTGCCGAAGGCCTCGTCGTCGCAGACCTTGGCGCGGTACAGGATGGGAAGCTCGTAGTAGCTCGTGAAGCCCTCGAAGAGCCACAGCAGGTCCGTGTACGACTCGCGCTGCAGGTCGTACGGCTGGAACGCCGCGGGCAGGATGCGCTTCACGTTCCACGTGTGGAAGAACTCGTGCGCGACGAGCGGCAGGAAGCGCGTCTGCAGCTTCTCGTCGCTCTGCAGGTGCGCGGGGTCGGCGCCGAGCACGGTGCTGTTGCGGTGCTCGAGGCCGCCCGCGTAGTCGGCCGCGACGTGGGTGAGGAACGAGTAGTGGCGGTACGGCAGTTCGCCCCAGACCTTCGCCACCTCGCGGACCACGGCCGCCATGTCGCGGTCCACGCGGCGCCAATCGACGCCGCCGGGGGGACGCCAGACGACGTGCCGGTGCCGCCGTCCGCGCACCGCGAACCGCCGCACCACGTAGTCCTCGGGCGGCCCGGCCTCGATGGCGGACGCGTCGGCCCGGTCGAGCCCCGCGCTCACGGCCTGCACTGTGGCGGCGCCACCCGCCAGGGCGGTGGCGCCGGGGTGGGCCGCCGCCAGCTGGCAGACCTCCCGCTCGCCGCCCGGCACGCCCGGACCGGACACGAGGAGCACCTCGGCACTGGCGGGGGGCCCGACCCGACCGTTGCCCGAGCCCGCCGACATGCCCTTCCGCCGGACGGCCAGCCAGAGGCCGGCCGGCGGAAGGG
>JBHEMF010000034.1:359-10670 GCA_046352665.1 Thermoplasmatota archaeon | reverse complement strand
GGTTTGGGCTAGCATGGTTTTTCTCCGCGGCCTGTGGTTGAAGTGGCCGCAAGTTCGTGGAAGGAGGGGGGCGTCTTAGGCGGGCTCGGACCGGCCAAGGCCTGTCCGGGTTTTCCCATCCTCTGTTCCCCTTTGAATCCTGGGGGGGCGGGGTGGATGAAACCACTGCGACCGGTGGAGAGCCCGGGTCGCGGCAACGCCGGGGCTTTTTCCCATGAGCCATAACTGTTATGGCCCCCTGGCCGGATGGTGCCGCATGCGCGTGGTCTTCCTCGGGGTAGCCTTGCTGTTCGCCGCCCCTCTCCTGGCCGGATGCACGGACTCCGGCGGGCCGGCCGACAAGGTCCGCGAGGATTCGCAGGTGCCCGTCGGCCACGTGAGCGCGACGACGGGCGCCGTGCGGGGTGTCGTGGTCGATCCCGCAATCGTCCCGGTGTCCGGCGCCCTCGTCACCTTGTCCTTCGACGGAGGCTCCTTGACGAAATCGACGGAGAACGACGGCCAGTTCGTCTTCTCCGACGTCCTGCCGGGGACGCTCTTCCTCAGCGTCTCGCACATGTTCTTCGAGAACTACACGACCACCGTCGAGGTCGCGGCCAACGTCGCCGACCCGCCGGTCGTGCACGTGCAGCTCACCCCGCTCTACGCGTCGAAGCCCTACACGGCGCAGTTCTCCTGGGAAGGCTTCGTCGAGTGCAGCCAGGCCGGCATGGGCCTTTACTCGTCCTCCAACTGTGTCACGGACCAATGCCCGGCCCTGACCGGCGACCCCGCCACGTGCAACGGGCTGCCCACCTCGCAGATGAACAACGTCACGTCGCAGCAGCGCGAATGGCACAGCGACGTCGGCGCTGGCTACCGGACCTTGATCTTCGACGTCACCTGGGAGGGCGGCGGCGACTTCAGCACGTCGCAGAACATGGGCATCGTCGTGAGCACGTACAAGCCCGAACGCGACCCCGCGCACACCTTCGCGAACGTCGCCGGGCCCTCGCCTCTCACGGTCCGGATGGAGAACGGCACGAAGCACCCGACCGCAAGCGGCGTCGAGCCCAAGTTCGTGCCCGACGAGGGCATGGCGCGCATGTCCTACTTCGTCTCGGTGCGCAAGCCGGGCCCGCCTCAGCCTGGGCTCCCCGCCGTCCTCCCCGGGCTCGCCATGAACCAGTCGTTCAAGGTCATCCACACGCAGTTCTACGTCGCCAAGGCGCCAGCGGACTGGTCGGCGGCGAAGGACGATCGGCCTTTCTGAGTCGGTGAAAGGTTCCGAGCGATGCGTGCGCAGACTCTGCCGGAGCCACGGAAATCACGCAAGGCACGGAAATCGTTCCACATTCCGTGGGTTCCATGCCTTTCGTGGCTCGGTCAGTGCATCGCGAGGCCTGACAATCGAGGCCGTCAGCCCAGCGCCGGCGTCCGCCACTGCGCCTTCCCCGGGTCGCCGGCCACCTCGGTCCACGGCCGCGGCCGCCCTTCGTCCAGCGGGGAGAAGACGAGGCCGCCGCGCCACGGCGCCGCCTCGGGGCCTTCGGGGGCCAGAAGGGCGAGCACCGCGCCGTCGGCGTCGCGTCCCGTGCCGCGCCAATGGGCGCGTGCGGCGCGCAGGAGGTCCTCGCCGCGCTCGAGCCGCAAGGCGCGGTCCTCGAACTGCGCCACCACCTCGCCGACCCCTTCGCCGCGCTCGACGCGCCACAGCCTGTGCTCGTTGCCGTCCGCGTCGGTGAAGCGCGCGACCTCGTCGAAGGCGTTGGAGGAGAGGACCTCGTCCACCCAGCCGCGCTCGTCGGAGTAGCGGAAGACCGCCGGCTCGAGGTCGTGCCCCGCCGCGGCGCGTGGCGAAGGGTCGCCGCCGGTGTCGCCTTCGTGCAGGGCCACGCGCGCAAGGAAGCCGGTGGCGTGGCGACGTGCTTCGGGCGGGCCGAACGAGAGCTCGTAGTGGTAGAATGCCGGGCTCCGGTCGCGGACGAGGAGCCCCTGCGCCGTCTTGCCGCGTATCCACGCCGCATCCAGCGCGGGCGCCGCTCCGAGGCGCCACGTCGCCGCCCGCAGATCGACGGAGGCCGCGGGGCGCAGGCCGCGCAGCGGGGCGATCTGCGGCAAGGCTCACCGCGAGAACGAGCCGTGGTCGTTCAGGGGGCCGCGCACGGTCCGCCACAGCCCGGCGAGGTGCTCCTCGCGGTAGCGGTGGTAGCGCTCCGTGTTCTGGAACGCCATGTCGGCCACTGCGTCGCCCTGCTTGCGCACCTGGCAGGGGATGCCGACGGCGAGGCTGCGGGCGGGGACCTGGAAGCCCTGCGGCACGAGGGTGAGGGCTCCGACCACGGCCCGCTCGCCCACGGCGGCGCCGTTCAGGACGACGGCGTTCATGCCGACGAGCGCCCGCTCGCCGATCGTCGCCCCATGCACGACGGCGCCGTGGCCGATGGAGGCGTCGGGGCCGATCGAGACGGGGGAGCCGCGCTCCGTGTGCACCGTGCAGTTGTCCTGCACGTTGGAGCCGCGGCGCACCACGATGGGCTCGATGTCGCCGCGCAGGACGGCGTTGGGGCCGATGAAGCAGTCCGCCTCGATCGTGACCTGGCCCGTGACGACGGCGCCAGGAGCAAGTACGGCCGACGGATGGATCGTGGGAGCCACCTGTCGGGCGCCGGCGACGTCGGTGCGGGGCGGCTCGTCCACGACGGCGCCACGGTGAGGGCGGGGAAAAAGGCGGCGGCCGCTATGCCGGCAAGCCTTTGCGGCGGTCCTGGCGGACGTCGAAGGTGTGGCCCTGCGTGCATACGACCTCGCCGCGGTGCCGGGGCATGACCTTGTGCTTGCACGTCGGGCACGTGGCGGTGCGGAAGAAACGGTCGAGCCACGCCTGGAAGACCTCCGGCTCGTCGTTGTTCTGCCGCATGTGGGCAAGGACGTCCCGCGTCGGCGCGTCATGCGCGAATTCGCCAAGGGCCCCGAGGTCGATGGCGATGGGGCCGCCGCGGCCGGGGGCCTTCGAGACGTGGCGGAGCGTGACGACGGCGAGCACGGCTCCCGCCAGGCCGCCGATGAGGTGCGCGAAGTAGCCGACGTTCCCTCCGGCGGCGGGGTCGCGCACCGAAGCGAAGACGTACACGAGGTTGTAGGCGACCCACAGGAGTGCGCCGTACACGACGCGCAGCCGGATGAAGAAGAAGAGGAACGGCACGGGCAGGGCGATGACCTGGTTCGGGTACTTGGCGGCGAACGCGCACATGATGCCGAAGATGGCCCCGGAGGCGCCGAGCATGCTCCAGACGTGCTCGTGCAGCGCCTGGGTCGCCACGAGTTGCGCCACCGAGCCCACGACGCCGGAGACGAGGTAGATGGCAACGAAGCGTCGGGCGCCGATGCGCTCCTCGAACGGCATGCCGAAAGCCCACAGGAAGATCATGTTGCCAATCACGTGCATCGGATCGGCATGGACGAACATGCTGGAGAACAGTTGCAGGAACCCTAGTCCGTGCAGGCCTGTGAGGTTCGGCGGGTAGAGGGCCAGGTCGGCCTGCAGCTGCGGCAACGGGTATGGCCCGTCGGGGGTGAGCAGGAAACCGTGCTCGCCCAGCATCGTGAGGAGGAAGACCGCCAGGTTCCCGACGAGGAGCGCCCCGGTGGCAAGGAACCGGCCGCTCAGCGCCGCCGCGACCGAGAGGACCATGATGGCGAGGGCCACCCACGACAGCGGCGACAGGGCAGGGATCATGGGCGGCGACTGCGGACGGCGGTCGCGACCCCCACCAGCGCCAAAAGGCTTGGCAACGGGGCCCCGGGCAATGCATGGATGTCCGTCGCGATGACGGAGGCGTCCCGGCCCCGCCGGCCTCCGTCCCAGTCGGAGTCGAAGAGCGCCTGGAACCATTCGGCCACGCCTGGCCCCGAGACGGCGAGGTCCACTTCGCGGTTGGCGCTGCGGCTGTGGTGGTTGCCGTTCATGCTGCCCACGACGACCGTGCCGTCGGCTGCGAGCCCCTTGTTGTGGAGTGTGGTGAGGCCCGGCCGGTCGAGGACCTCCGTCGCGACGCCGTGCGCCGACAGCCAGTCGAGGGCCGGCCCGTTCCCGACATCGTCAGCCGAGAACGGAGCGGCCGCCTGCACGCGGACCGTGACGCCCCGCGCGGCCGCCGCAGCGAGCGCTTCGAGGAGCGGGTCGGCGGAGCTCCAGCCGAGCGGGTTCGCCGCACCGGTCGCGAGGTCCAGCTCCTGCACCGACACCGATGCATGGGCCGCGGCGACGAGGGCCGCCAGCGGGTCGTGGCGGGGGTCCTGCGTCATGTCGGGTGCCACGAGCGGCGTCACCTGGAAATCGCCGGTGACCTCGACGGCGGGGACCACTGGGCCATAGAGGCCGGCCGCAGGCGGTGTCTGTGGCACGGCGCGGAAGAGCGGGTCGAAGCCCAAGTCGAACGGGCGCGTGTCCCAGGCGTCGCGGTCGCCCTGCATCCAGGCGTCGAACCAGTCCGCCACGGCCTTGTCGTGCACCACGACGCCCCAGCCGCGGTTGCCGGTCGAGGGATCGCGGGGTACCCCGGACTCCACCCAGTTCTCGGACTGCACCGCGACGGCATCGTCGGCGACCAGGACCTTGAGGTGGTGGTCGTCGTAGCGGCCGTGGCCGGCCAGGAGTGTTGTGCCGCCGGCGCCCTGCACGTCGAGGAGCGCTTGCGTCTCGCGGTGGCGCTGCGGCGCCGTGAAACCGACCGGCGACGAATCGACGAGGACCTGCAGGTCGAGGGCGGGCGACGCGCGTCTTGCCTCGGCCATCGCGTGCGCGAGGTCGAGCGAGCCTAACTCATAGACGTGCAGGTGCAGACGCTGCCGTGCGCCGGCGACGAGACCTGCAAGGACCTCATGGCTGCTGTCGGGACTCGAGTAGAGCGTCAACCAGTGCACCGTGAACGTCGCGGCGGCAAGGTGGGACTCGCCGATGCGGTGCATGCGAGGGGTCCGCCAGTCGGAGGCCGAGTCGGTGTCTGGCCAGGCGGCGTCGCGCACATAGACGAGGCCGGACGAGGTGCGGTTCACCGTCTCGGCCATGGCGTCCGCCTTGCCGTCGCCCCATGCGAAGTCGTCCATCTCGCGGCCCCCTGGGTCGATGAGCATCAAGGACTCGCCCGCGTCGGAGAGGTGAAGGCGCCCCGGTTGGTACCCCCGCACCGGCGCGAAACCCTGCAACCCGAGCCAAGCGGTGGCGTTGCTTGCCAGCCACAACGCCTCACCCGCCGCCAGGTGGACGTCGGGAAGGGCCACGGTACCCTCGCCGTCGCCGACCGTCCAGCCGGAGAGGTCCCACGGCCCGTCGGAGCCCACCGCGAAGCCTTCCACGCCGCCCGGCAGGTCGGGTGCCACTCCCACCAGCATCGGGTGGGCGGCGGCGTTGGGCAGGAGGAGGGCCAGGATGAGCCAACGCACAATGGATGGAGCCGCCGCCCGGCTTTAACCCAGGTCGGACGGAGGTTGGCTTGGCGCGTCCTCAGTATTGCCCCAGGACATTGGAGGCCACGATGTGCCCTTCGTTCCGGATCGGCCCGTTGGGGTACTGCTTCGACGTGGACCACTGCAGCACGATGCCCGTGTCCGTGCTCCAATGCGCGTCGTAGGTATCCGACGGGCCGTAGTACGCGTAGTCATGTGGCGTGCCCAATTCTCCCGGACGCCCTCGATAGTAACGAGCGGGGAACGCACCCTTGCCGCCCCTGAACTTTTTATACCGCGGGCTAGCCTGGACGCTTTCGTCCCGAAGCCACGGGGTTCCGCAACCCTAGCGTCGGCGACACGTGGGATTTACGCATGCGAGCATCTTCCGTAACGGCCACGGCATTCCCCGAAGTCGAAGAGGAGCCGGACGTCGAAGCCCAAGCGACGTGCACCCCTTCGGGGGACCCATACCCATTCCACCGCGACTCCTGGCTCAACAAGATGCTGGTTGTCATCTTCGTGGTCGTCCCGCTCATAGCCTTCGCCTTCGCCTTCTACTCCTTCTGGGGCCCTGACACGGGTATCCTCCACGTCGGCCCGTTCCAGATTCTCCTCCTTGCCGGCATGTGGACCGTGACCGGCCTCGGCATCAGCCTCGGTTTCCACCGCATGCTCACACATCGCGCCTTCGCCGCCCGCGCCCCGACGCGCTTCACCCTCCTCGCTCTCGCTACGATGTCGATGCAGGGACCGCCCGCCGACTGGGCCGCCACCCACTTGCGCCACCACGCCAAGGCCGACCGCGAAGGCGACCCCCACAGCCCCCTCGAAGGGTTTTGGCATGCCCACTTCGGCTGGCTCCTGCGCGACCGCTTCGTGCGCTCCGGAATCGCCCACGACAAACTCATGGCCGACCCCGTCGTCCGCCTCGTCCAGAAGACTTGGGTCCTCTGGTCCACGCTTGGCCTACTGATTCCCGGGGTCATCGCTTGGTACGCCTTGGCTGACGGCGCCTTCACCCTCGCAGGCCTTTGGGCCTTCCTCAACGGCTTCCTCTGGGGCGGCTTGGTGCGCGTCTTCATCGGCCACCACATCACGTGGAGCGTCAATTCGTTGGGCCACATGATCGGCACCCGCCCCTTCGACAGCCCCGACAAGGCGACCAACTCTTGGTTCCTGGCCCTCTTCAGTTGGGGCGAAGGCTGGCACAACAACCACCACGCCTTCCCCCGCAGCGCCCACATTGGCCTGCGCTGGTACCAGGTTGACATCGGCAAGTACACGCTGACCCTTCTGCGCGGACTCGGACAGATCAAAGCGGTCTGGCTGCCTAGCAAAGAACAGCGGAAGGCCAAGAGGGCCAAGCAGAAATCCCTCAAGGAAACCAAGCGCCTCCAGGGCTGATTTGCTCCGCGGCCTCGGACCGCGCCCCTGGCTCAAGGTGGCCCTCACCGCCTTGGGAATGGTCATCTTGCCCGCCTCTTTGCAGCACACGCGATGGCAACTGCAAAGGAACGACAAGGCCAACACAGCATCTGGCTCTGGTCGGGCGCCGCGTTGGGAGGAGGCGCGGCCCTATGGCTCGCTGGCTGGGGTGTGCTGCAATTTCTGGTTCCGGGCTGGGTCAAAAATTGGCACGCGTTGTGGGCCTTGGCGGGCGTGTCACTCCTTGGCGCCACGGTCTTGCCGTTCCCTGGCGGGACCGCAGCGCTGCTTGGGGCCTTGCGCGAGAACTTGCTCCTGGGCGCAGCTGGCGTCTTGGGGACGGCGATTGGCGGGACGGTCGGCGCCGGCCTTCTGCTCGGCTTAGGGGATGCGGGACGGGCATGGCTTCACAAGCGCGCCAACAGGGGGCGCTGGCGCAAGGCGTTCCTGCGCTGGAGCGAGCGCTTCGTCAAACACTGGACCTACGCGGCCGTGGCGGTCCTCCTGGTCCCTTTCTTCATCCCCCGCGTTGTCATCCTCTACCTGGCGGTCATCCTTCGGCTTCGTGCCCTGCCGTTCCTGGGCGCGGTCTTTGCGGGGGACGTTGGTCCGCAATGCACTGTACTATTGGGCCATCCGGACCGGTGCTCACCTGTTGGGCGCGTGAAGCGGCGCCAGACTGCCCGATGGGGAGATGTTTGGGACTGAGCTGCCGACGGCATCCGCCGGGCATGCCGTTCGACCACGACCTTTAGGCAAGGTTTCGTTCGCGCAGCCGCCGAAAAGGGGCCCGCCCGCAAAAATGAGATTCACAAGAACGTCCGTGCGGCCGCCTGTACCACCTCAGTCAAGCCACCATGTGCTAGCGCGCCCGGTGGGGTGCAAACCCGTCAACAGGAAGGAATCCCACCTCTCAAACGCCGATTTTGGCCTGAGCGGTGGGTTGGGTAGCCCGACTTTCTCCCCCTTTCCCCCTTCGCCAGATTGGTCAAGAAAAGCTCACCAACCTTCCAGCCGACAGGGTCACCTCTCGGCCGCTAGAAATCCAAGCGCGGGGGGTATGGGGCGATTTCCTTGCGGAGGGCCTCGGCGGCCGCCAGCACGGTCTCAGCGCTCAACCTCAGGCGTAGCACATACGGGTTGTCCGAGCTGGCTTCAATGCGCCACGGAGGACGTGATTCATAGTCCAGCTGCACGCCAAGTTCGACGGTGCCTGGCCCGGGCTTGTACAGCAGAAACGCCAGATTGGGTTCCATGGTCCCAAAGCCTTCGGCAACCTCCCAAGGATTTCGCAGCTCCGCTGTCGCTTCGTCGCGAGGCCGCCCTGCCACTTCCGGTCGGCCCATGGCAACCGCCTCCAACCAATCGGCGAGCCTCGGTGGGTCGTTTGTCAGCCAGACCGGTTCGTCGAACGACCAAGCTCCTTCCGGAGCAACGATGTCCCCATGGACCACCAACCAATTCGCGTCCCATTTCTCCTTGGCGGCCGGGAACTCGTAGCCGAGGATGGTCAGCTCTACCCGCTTGTTCCCGTCCTGCAACAGCACGCGCGGGGTAGTGCGTTGCCGCATTTACATGCGCCTTCTGGACTTGGGGCGCATGCCTACGGGTTTGTGGGACTTTTTCCCAGGAGCCTGCTCCCTTATGGCCGGGCTCGGCTCCTGGCGGCCGTGGCCTTCGATTGGTCTTGGTTCGACCGGCACGCCGGGGCGTTGGCCGCCTTGGCGGCGTTGGCCCAGGTCATGCTGGCCGTTGCCGTGTGGCGCGTAAGCCGCCGGATGCATGACCTTACCCGCGAACAGAATCGCATCATTGGTGGCCGCGGAGTTCGAGCTGGCCAACGTTCCGGCCGTTTGGCGCCTGTCGGAAGCCGCGCCCAAAGCCACGCCGCTCAGTGGGGCGGGCGCATCCGTATTCGGGCGGGCCGTGATGATAGAAGCCCATGTAGCCAACCAGGGTTGGCGGGATTCTGCCATCTTGCACTTCCGAATTGACTTCCGGGAAAAGGCGCGCCCGCACATACCGCCAGCCAGCTTTGTAGTGTCGGACATTTACGACCTGGACCACCATGGCCTTGAATCGACAGACTGGACCGTGAAGGTCGGTCAGCGCCGCACGTTCGCGTTGCTGGCCCGCATTGACCCCCCAACCGGCTTCTACGACGGCGGCTGGAACTGCGACCTCGTTGCCGTGCCGGTGAGCGGCAAGGAAAGTTCCCCAGTTTCCCTCGGCGACCGTTGGCCAAGGCCGGGCGAGCAAGGCGTGGTTGGGCGCTCGCCATTCCTTTGACGGGTGGCGAAAGGGAGGGTCGGCGGTCCAAGGAGAGATGGTCCCCCAGAATGGACGGGTGGCGGAACCGGTCGGATAGGCCACGCGGCAATCTCCCCTGACACTGCTGGCCCTGGTCACTTCTTCTACCGCCGCGCTCTCGCGATTCCGTGGACTCGGCGAGCAAGCCGGGAAGGGATGAAGCCAAAGGCCCCGCCTGGCCGACCCGGCATTCGATGACAACCCCGGCCGAGCCTGCTGCTCTTCGGCGACTTAGTCGCTTCCTGGCCACCAAGGGGCGTAAGAAAACCGTCGGCGCAGGCTGGGCAAAGGCGGGTCAACTCGGGTT
Source organism: Thermoplasmatota archaeon (assembly GCA_046352665.1). Lineage (GTDB taxonomy): Archaea > Thermoplasmatota > E2 > JACPAO01 > JAHFTW01 > JAHFTW01. Next base: position 1,198 of record JBHEMF010000034.1, on the reverse strand, counting down.
CAACTGGTGGTTTGATTCGGTTGCTGGCCGATGGCAAGTTGGCGCTACCCCGAAGGACTTTGCCATCCAATGGTACGACGCAGACCTCTGGCGCGCTTGGTTGGAAGACCGTAAACCTCCCGTTCTGGTGCGCTCGCTCCGCCAGCAAGCCCGCTTTTTCGTGAACCACCTCTCGCAACTTGAGCGGCGGTTGGCTGCGGTTGGCCGCGATGAGGCCATCGCTGGTGTCGAGCGCCAGCTTGCCAAACGCCGCTTCGGCTGGCCGCAGGAAGTGGCGGACCTGCTGGACGATTGCATGAAGAAGGGGTTCGACATCACGAAGCGGTCTACGTCGGACCCGCTCAAGGACGACTACTATCCGTCCATGCGCCTCGCCGGCGGCGACCTCGACGGCTGGGAGACCGGCGTCCGCCTGAAGAAAGGCCGCTTTGTCTTGTCGGTCTTCGGCCACTGGAGAGACCATTCCGTCACCGCTTCACCAGTGTGGGGCGCGAAGCCCGAGGCCGAGGGCTTCGACGCCGAACTCTGGAGGGCCTGGCTGGACGGAACCCCCATCCCCACGCCCGGCCCCCTCGACCTTGACCGCAAGCCGTCATTCGACCCCAGTGGTTGGGCGCGGGCATGGCGTGATGATGCAGTCTTCTTCCGGGCCCGTCTGTCAGAGATGAGTCAGAAGGTCGGCGAGGTGGGGCAAGAGCAATCGTGGAAGCAGTTGAGCGCCCTTCAGGCCGGCAGAAGCGAAACGGCACGGCGGCTGATTAGTGAAGCCGAGGCGAAGCGAGCCGAAAAAAAGGCCGGAAGCGATGGCGGCCGCCTAGAGTCTTGATAGTAGGCTGCCA
>JBHEMF010000034.1:0-349 GCA_046352665.1 Thermoplasmatota archaeon | reverse complement strand
AACCTTCTTCGCCGAGGGGATTCCGAAATCTTGAGGGACTCTCGCTTGAGACGTAGGGCCAAGCGGCCAGCACCCGGCCCGCATCAACCTGGCACGGCCTGGACGACGCTACTTTGGCTTAACAGGAACCAGGCCCAACCCTGCTAGAAGCTTGGAAACCAACCCCGGGTCGCCAGAAACCTCCAGTCCAAAGTAGGTTTCAGCCTCCAGGTTCAACGTCCGGCCCTCCAACTCGTAGGTCCACGTTTCGAGGTCCGGCACCCATTGGTGCGCGGTCCGTTTTGCGCCAAGCCGTTGGAGGACTTGGGCCAACCTTCCGCGCAACGCTTCATCGTGCTCCGTGCCCAGG
>JBHEMF010000033.1:0-10671 GCA_046352665.1 Thermoplasmatota archaeon | reverse complement strand
ACCCAGGAGATCGCGCGCAACGTCCAGCAGGCCGCGGTCGGTACCACGCAAGTGTCGAGCACGATCGTCGACGTGACGCGCGCCGCAACGGAGACGGGTGCCGCGGCCGATTCGGAAGCCGCCGCCGCTTGGGCGGGTGCCGCCGTCGTGGTCACGGACGGGATGGCAGCTTGCGCACCCGCCGGTGCCTGCCCGGTCTCGTTGCCCGTGGCATTCCCCGGTGCCGGCGTCCGGTCCGTCTGCGGTGGCGTTGGCGGGATCCGCCGTCACGTTGCCCGTTCCGTCCGTGGCGTTCGTTGCGGCGCAGCCGTCGCAGCCATCGTCGGCCGTGCCGCAGGAGCCGCAGGTCGTGTTGCCGTCGGCGCATGGGCCGCACGTGCCGTTGCCGGCGTCTGCGCAGGCGTCGTACAGGGCGACTCCGGTGTCGGTCGTGTTTGCGTCGCGGATGCCGAAGACGTACGCCTGGCAGGGGTTGCGTGCCACGGCGGCCGGGGAGTCGGCGAACGGCGGCAGGTACGTGGGGTCGAGCCCGAGCGCGCCGGTGGACGGGTCATAGCCGCGCACGCGGTCGTCGGGGACGTTCGAGCCGGAGCCGTAGAAGATCAAGGCGCGGCCGCCCATCCATGCGGCGCTGTGGCCGTCCATCGCGGGCAGGAGGGCCCCAAGGTCGTTTGCGACGTTCTGCGCCGGGGTCACCTGGTAGATGTGGCCAGCGCCGGCGCCGAGCGGCGAGAAGTAGTACGCCGACTGGCCGTCCCACGCGACCGATCCGGCGGAGCCCGGGACGCTGTAGGGCATCGTGGCGAAGGAGGCGGAGAGCGGGTCGAAGCGCACGACGGGGCAGGCCGCCGCCGTGCAGCCGCCGAGAAGGTAGGCATAGTCGCCGTCCCAGAACATGGCGGGCTCCAGGGGCCACGTCTCGGCGAGCATCGTGACGGAGCTGGTCGCGGGGGCGTAGCGGTACATGCGGCCGACGAGCGGGCTTGCCGCAGTACCGTTCACGAACGCCTCCACGAAGACGAGGAGCGACGACCCCGTCCACACGGCTGCGTGACGGTGCATGGCGCCCGGGATGGTGGCCCCCATCGTCTGCAGGCCGCCTGTGGCCGGGTCGAAGCGCTCGATCGCGGTCTGGTACCATGACGGCGTGCCGTGCAGGACCCAGATGGAGGAGCCGTCGGAGGCGGCGGAGATGGCGTAGCCCTCGGACGGGACCACGGTGGGAAGCAGGACGGCGCTCGAGGCCGAGGCCGACGGCGCTGCCGCCAAGACGGCGACCAGGAGCAGCACGCCACGACCCACCATGGCCCTCCATGCCGACAGTGGGAGATGAATCTTCGGCGTTGGTTCGGCGGTGGCCACTCAAGCCGGCCCACCAGAAAGGCTACCTACGGCGCGGGCGGGTCGGCGGCCGTGACCCGCTTCCCCTTGCCCAGGTCGTTCTGGGTGTTCACTGCCTTCGTGATCGTCCTGGTGGCCGTCCGCGCGGCCTTCGACGCGGTCCGCTCGGGCTTTGCGGCCAACGTGGCGGCCGACTGCCCGGCCAGCGCGGCGGGGGCCTCCTGCTTCGACCTGCGCATGACGGTCGCCGCCTTCGACGCGGTCCTTGCCGTCCTCAACACGCTCGCCACGGCCTTCGGCCTCATCGCGGCCTTCATCCTGGCGCGCTTCCTCCTGGAGTCGTGGCGCGCCGATCCGGAGCCTGCGGCGGCAGCGGTCGGAAGGAAGGCCTAGCCGAAGCCGAGCCGGTAGCCGCCGACCAGCACCACCCGCGCCTCCTCGGCGTGGAACCCGAACTGCGCCTGCAACGGGTAGTCCCATGACGCCACACGCTCCAGGCGGCCGCCCAGCTCCGCCGCGAACGCGACGAGGAACCGCTCCGTCCGCTCTTGGGCCAGGAACCACACCGTCCCCTTGCGGTCCCGCACGGCCTCGGCGGCGCGGGCCAGGAACAGCCGGTCGGCGTGCCGGTTCTCCGCCTGCGCACCGAAGGGCGGATTCATGACGACGGTGTCGAAGGTGGCCGGGTCGGCGTGCCATGCGGCAAGGCCGGACGCCACGAACCAGCACCTCTTCCCCACGCCGGCCGCCTCGGCCGCCTCCCTGGCGATGGCCACGGCGGCAAGGTCCACGTCCACCCCGGTGGCAAGGCGGGCGCCAAGGAGTGCCGCACCGACCGCGAACAGCCCCGTGCCGCAGCCGAGGTCGAGCACGTTCCGGTCGCGGATGGCGCCGTCCTCGGCCGCGAGCCAGAGGAGCCCCGCCGCGACCTCCTCCGGAGTCCGGTACTGCTCCAGCGCCGGGTCGGGCGTGGGGTGGCGGGGGACGGCGGCAAGCCGGGCCGCAAGCTCGCTCCTGCGCACGTGGCCGGCAGGGCGCGGCCCCTTAACATCCCTGGGCGCGGCAACCTGCCGTCTTCGACCATAGGGCTTATCTCTTGCGGCAACAGAAGACCCAACGTGGGTGAGATCTACCTGTTGCGGCACGGCCAGACGGTGGCCAACCGCGACCGCGTCATCCAGGGCCCCCGCATCGATGCGGAGCTCTCCGACCTCGGCCTCCGCCAGGCCGCGTCGCTGGGCGTCGCCCTCGCGGGCGTCGGGTTCGGGGCGCTCTTCTCCAGCCCGCTCCTGCGCGCCCGCCAGACGGCGCAGGTCGTTGCGGAGGCCCACCCCGCGCAGGCGACGCTCCCCTTGCAGGTGGTGCCGGAGCTGTACGAGATGGACTACGGCGCCTTCACGGGCCGCACCTACGACGAGGTGGCAGGCGACCTGGAGCAGGTCCTCGACGCATGGAAGATGGGCTTCGTGGACGAGCCCTTCCCCGGCGGCGAGTCGGCCGTCCTGGCACAGCACCGCATCCGCCCCTTCCTCGCCCGCCTCGTCTCGCAGGCGCAGCAGGGCGACGTCGCCGTCGTGGCGCACGGCCGCATCAACCGCGTCCTCATCGCAAGCCTCACCGGCGCCGGCCTCACCCGCCTCGAGGAGTTCCCGCAGTCCAACGCCAGCATCACCCAGCTCGAGGTCGGCCCCGGCCGCGTCGTGGTGAAGCGCATGAACGACACCGCGCACCTCGACGTAACGTCCGAGGCGTTCTCCTAGCGGCCCTACGCGACCGACCGTGCCGCGAGCTTGCGCACGCCGGGCAGGAAGTCTTCCGGCGTCGCCTTAGCAGCCTTTGCGATGCGGCCCCAGGCCTCCTCCGCAAGATCGTGCGGAGCGAGCCTCGCCTGCAGCGCCAGTGCTGCTTGCCATGCCGCGCCTTGCACATCGACGCGCCGCACGCGCACCTTGCCGGTCGCCGGGTCGCGCAAGTCGTCGAATCGGAGATGCTGCGCCTTGCCGTCCGCGATGGCGATGAGGGCGCTTCCCTTCCCGGTCGCGAGGAATTCGACGGCCGCAGCACCGAGTGTGCGCGTGTACTGCACATCGAAGGCGCACGGGTCGGCGCACCGCAGCTCGTAGCCTACGATCTTCGTGATGAAGCCGACGTCGAGGCCGCGCGGCCGGAAGCGGGCAAGAAGGAGGTCGCGCACGACGCGGCCGAGGTCCACTTCGGACATGCGCGGGTTGCCGTGCTCGTCCAGTTCCAATGTGCCGACGGCGGCGGCAAGCTCGGTGGGGTCTAGGCGGTCGAGGATCCCTTCGGCAAGGACCACGAGGCCCCAGTCGTGGCCGGTGGCGCGGCGCTTGGCGATGGCGGCCTCGACGAGGTCGGCCACGGCGGCGAGGCGGATGGGGCCCGCTGGGAACTCCTCGGGGATGAGCGCGAGGTCGGAGGCGGAGCCCACGGCCATGCCGATGGCGAGGTGGCCAGCACTCCGGCCCATCGCGGTGACGAGGTACCAGCGGCCCGTCGTGCGTGCGTCCTCGCGCAGGTTGCGGCAGAGGAGGGCACCGAGCTCTTTTGCCGTCTCGTGGCCGAACGTCGGTGCCTCGCCGGGCAGCGGCAGGTCGTTGTCCACGGTCTTCGGCACGTGCGCGACGCGCAGGCGGCCGGCCGAGGCCTCCGCGACACGCAGGGCCGCCGTTGCCGTGTCGTCGCCGCCCACAGTGACGAGGTCGGTGACTTGCAGTTGCTGCAAGGACTTCGCCACACGGGCGAGGTCGTCGGGCCGCTTCGTCGGGTTGGCCCGGCTCGTGAGGAGGATGCTGCCGCCGCGGGTCGCGATGCCGGCGACGTCGACGTCGGAGAGGTCCCGGCAATCCGACAGCTCGCCTGCCATGAGGTGCTTGTAGCCGCGCGGGATGCCCACCACGGCCCAGCCGCGGCGGTGCGCCGCCAGCGTGACGGCATTGATCACACCGTTCAGGCCCGGGGCCGGGCCGCCGCCGTTCAGGATGCCGATGCGGCGTGACGGCACGGGCCCGGACGACCAGCCGGAGGACATGTGGGTCGCGACGGGGCGCTCGCGTTAAGCCGTTGCGTCAGAGCGGGTTCTGGACGCAGCCGTGCAGGATGGCGAAGCAGGCGCGCTCCGGGTAGGCCGGCCACAGAGGGGACGGGTCCACGCAGGTGGGCTCTCCCGTGACGAGGATCGTGGCGGCGAAGCAGGCGGGCCCGGGCGAGACGGAATCGTAGATGCTGTGGACGGGTCCGGCGCTCACCCCCGGGGCGAGGATGCAGACGGCGGCCAAGGCGACCAGGGCTACGAGAATGAGGCGCATGCCGCCGGGCGATTGCGGCCACGCCTCAAAAACCCCGCGCCCGGCTGGCACGTTCTAAAGACCTCCCCCCCTGCCCGCCCCGTGGCCTTGCAGGTCTACAACGTGCGCACCCGCCGCAAGGAGCCGTTCGTGCCCCGCGACCCGCGGCGCGTCGGCCTCTACGTCTGCGGCCTCACCGTGTACGACCACGTGCACATCGGCCACGCCCGGACCTATGCCGCGTTCGAGGTCGTGCGGCGCTGGCTGGAGCACCGGCACGGCGCCGTCCACCACGTCATGAACGTGACCGACGTGGACGACAAGATCATCGACCGGGCCAAGGAGACGGGCGTGAGTCCCCGCGAGCATGCCGCGAAGTGGGACGCCACGTGCCGCGGCGAGCTGGACCGCCTCGGCATCCGGATCCCCGCCGGCGCCGACTACCCGCACGTCACGGCGAACGTCCCTGGCATCCTGCGCTTCACGGCCGGCATCGTGGCGAACGGCTTCGGCTACGTGACGGCGGAGGGGAACGTCTATTTCGACGTGCCCGGCTATGACGCCCACGCAGCCTTGCACATGAAGGACGCCGAGGGGCGGCCCTGCGGGTACGGGTCGCTGTCCAACCGCGACTTCCGCGAGATGGCGGCGGGGACCCGGAAAGGCGTCGAGGGCGACAAGCGTCATCCCGCCGACTTCGCCCTTTGGAAGGCCGGCGAACCCGGCGACCACCCGGACGCCAACTGGGACCCGGCGCGCGAGGAGCCCGACGCCGCGGCTGCGATGCGTGGCATCCGTCCCGGACGGCCCGGCTGGCACATCGAATGCAGCCTCATGTCCACGCAGGCGTTGGGCGACACGTTCGACCTGCACGGCGGCGGCCAGGACCTCATCTTCCCGCACCACGAGAACGAGGTGGCGCAGAGCCAGGCGAAGACCGGCAAGGCGCCCTTCGTGAACGCCTGGCTGCACACGGGTTTCCTGAACGTGGAAGGCGAGAAGATGTCGAAGTCGCTGGGCAACTTCATCACCCTCGAGGAGACGCTCGGCCGCCTCGACGCCCGGCACGGCCCCGGCCGCGGCGCCGAGGTGCTGCGCTTCTACTTCCTGCAGACGCATTACCGCTCCAAGATCGACTTCACGCAGCAGGGCCTCGACGAGGCCGGCGTCGCCCTGGACCGCCTCGACCGCATGCGGGAGGCGCTCCGCCAAGCCGCGCAAGACCAGTCGTCGCGTCCCGAAGGCCTCGACGCGCGCTGGGAGGCCGCCGGCGACGGGGCCCTCGGATCCGCGGCGGCCTCGCTCGGGGTCGCGTTCGGCGTCGAGATGGACGACGACTTCCATACACCCGGCGCCCTCGCGGCGCTCTTTGCCTTCCAGCGCGAGGCCAACAAGGCGCTCGACCCCGCCGTCGGCGTCGGGCCGCAGGCGGCAAGGCGCGCCTTGGAGACCCTCGACTGGGCCGGCGCGCAACTCACCCTTTTCCGACGGCCGCCGCCCGCCACGGAATCCGGCGCCTCGGTGGAGCTCCTCGCCGCGGCCCGCGCCGTCGCGGTGCCCGTGCCCACCGGCGCCTCCGCCGCCGCCGTGATGGAAGCGCTCGTCGCAGCCCGCGCCGAGGCACGCACCGGCAAGGACTGGAGGCGTTCGGACGCGATCCGGGCCGCCGCGCGTGAGGCCGGGTACCTCATCGAGGACACGCCGGGAGGGGCGCGTTGGCGCAAGACGTGACGCCGCGGGAGGAGCACGAGTCGGACAAGCCGTTCGAGCGCGCCGCGCGCTGGCTCCTCGTCCGCGGCGTCCACCCCAACCACCTCACGTTCCTGCAGCTCCCGCTCTACCTCTTCCTCATCGTGAGCGCGGCCGCCGCCAACGAGCCCGGCGCATCGCCGGTTTGGCGCTACGCGTTCTGCCTCTGCAACCTCCTCGTCCCCGTCCTCGACGGCGGCGACGGCATCCTCGCCCGCGTCGGGCGGCTGCAGAGCAAGGCCGGCGCCGTCCTCGACAGCACCTTCGACACGCTCGGCATCGCGATCGTGATGTGGGGCGCTGCCCAGTTCCTGCCGCGCGAGTCGCTCACGATCATGCTGATCTTCCTTGGCACCATCGTCCTCTTCCTGCAGAACGCACTCCTGGAGCAGAAGGTCATCGCGTACGTCCGCGGCCCGGTCCTCCTGGCCGTGCTCTGGCCCGAGCCCGCCATCGTCGTGGGCGGCCTCACGGTGGCGGCCTTCGTGACGGCCTGGCTCATCCTGTGGCGGACACCGCGCACGTTGCGGGCGCTGGGTCGGCTGGTGCCTCCGCTCGTGCCGCCGACGTGAAACACCAGCCCCGTGTGGGAGACCTGGGATGGAAGGATATTGAGGATGAGCGAGAACCTGCTGCTCGACGACTAGCGACCGGTCCTGCAGTCCGACGACGTCGTCCACTGCGGCGACCGGACCCGCCACCTCGTTTTTTTTGCACTTGGTGCGATCGTTTTCGCCTCGGCGCCGGCGAACTTTTCCGCTTTCCAGTCTTCCTCGTTTCCCAAAGTCTCCCACGCTACGGCCGACCTTTCATCCTCGCAAATCCTCCTCCATCCTCAAATCCCAGGCTTCCCACACGCCCGCGACCGCTTTCCCAAAGTCTCCCACATTACGGCCGACCTTTCATCCGTCATCGCAAATCCGCCTCCATCCTCCCAGGCCTCCCACACGCCCGCGACCGCATATCGCAAAGGCCGCCCACAGCCGACCCTTTTTCCCCCCGCCCTTCGTCGCCACCACGTTGGCCGACACTGCCCCGCCCGTCCCCATCCCCGGCGGGAAGCCAGCCGAGCCGTCCCGCCAACGCATCGAGGCCTTGTGGCGCATCCTGCCCTTCCTCAGGCCGTACAAGGGCCGCATGGCCGTGGGGCTCGCGACGAACGGCATGGCGCGCCTCTTCGACCTGTTGCCCATGCTCATCGTGGGCTTCATCGTCGATCGCATCCAGAAGAAGGGCTTCGACGCGTTCGCAGCGCAGGACATGGCGTGGTTCGGTGCCGCCGTCTTCGGCACTTTCCTCGGCCTCGCCGTCTTCCAGTCCCTCTCTGACTACTGCTGGGACACCTTGGCACAGAAGGTCCGCCACGACCTGCGCATGAATCTCTACGCCCACCTGCAGCGGCTCGACGTCGCGTACTTCGAGGAGCGGCAGGCCGGCGACATCATGTCGGTCCTCTCCTCCGACGTGGACAACCTCGAGAACTTCCTCTCCGACGCCACGACGTCCATGGTCCGCCTGGTCGTCACGTTCGTGGGCGTCTATGCATTCCTCGCCTTCCTCGATTGGCACTTGGCGCTGCTCCTTTTCGCGCCGCTTCCCATCGGTGTGCTCGTCGTGCGCGTCTTCGTGCGCCGCATCCAGCCGGAGTACCGGCGCAGCCGCAAGGCCGTGGGCGACATGAACGCCCTTCTGGAGAACAACCTGCAAGGAATCCCCGTGATCCAAGCGTACACGGCGGAGGCGCACCAGGAGGAGCGCATGACGGCCCGCAGCGCCGAGTACCGCGACGCCGGCGTGTCGGCCGCAATCATCCGCACGAAGTTCATCCCCTGGGTGTACGCCGTGGCCGGGCTCTCCTTCTCGCTCCTCATCGGCATCGGCGGCTGGATGACGCTCGCCGGCTGGGGCCCGAGCCTCGGCGACTACGTGGCCTTCATCCTGTTCGCGATGCGGCTCATCATGCCGCTCTTCATCCTCGGCTTCCTCCTCAACCAGTTCCAGCGCAGCGAGGCAAGTGCCCGCCGCATCATGGAGCTCCTCGACACGAAGCCGACGATCAAGGACCTGCCCGGCGCAACGGACTTGAAGGCGAGCCCCGCCCGGCTCGAGTTCCGCGGCGTCCACTTCGCCTACCCCAAGCGCGAACCCGTCCTGCATGGCATCAGTTTCCGCGTGGAGCGCGGCCAAGTGGTCGGCGTCGTCGGACCCACGGGTGCCGGGAAATCGACGCTCGTGAAGCTCCTGCTGCGCTACTACGACCCGACGCGGGGCGAGGTCACGATCGACGGCCGGCCGCTCACCGCCTACACGCTCGCGAGCCTCCGCCGCCACATCGGCTACGTGAGCCAGGACGCGTTCCTCTTCTCCGGCACCGTGGCCGAGAACATCCGCCTCGGCTCGCCGCAAGCGACCCCGGCGGAGGTCGAGGAGGCGGCGCGCGTGGCGGGTGCCGCCGAATTCATCCAGGACTTGCCGCAGCGCTACGACACCGTGATCGGCGAGCGCGGCCTCAAGCTCTCCGGCGGGCAACGGCAGCGCGTGAGCCTCGCCCGTGCCGTGCTGCGCAACCCCGCCATCCTGCTCCTCGACGAGGCCACGTCCGCCGTGGACACGCGCACGGAGGAGCTCATCCAGCGCAACTTGCACGCCTTCCGCAAGGGCCGCATGACGGTGGCCGTGGCGCACCGCTTGAGCACCGTGCGCCAGTCCGACGAGATCCTCGTCCTCGTGGACGGCGTCGTGGTGGAACGAGGCAGCCACGAAGCCCTCGTCGCGAAAGCCGGCGTCTATGCGGACCTCTGGCGCGTGCAGAGCGGCGAGGCGAACGACACACGGGTGGCCGCCGTCGCGCGCGTGCAGGCGACCATCGGCTCACCGAAGGAATAGAAAAAGCGGGTGCAAAACCCTTTGACGGCGTGCCTGCCTTGCGCGCGGCATGGTCGTAGACTCCGGCGACACGGCGTTCATGCTGGTCGCGACGGCGCTCGTCATGCTCATGACCGCGGGCCTCGCCTTCTTCTACGGCGGCCTTGTCCGCTCGAAGAACGTCCTCACCATCAAGATGCAGAGCTTCGTCGCCCTCGGCGTCGTGGCTGCCGTCTGGGCATTGGTCGGGTACACGCTTGCCTTCGGCCCCGACGTAGGGGGCGGCCTCATCGGCAACCTCGACTACATCGGCCTGCGACACGTGGGAGGTCTCCCCAACCCCGCCTACGGCCCCACGATCCCGCACGAGCTCTTCATGGCGTTCCAGATGATGTTCGCCATCATCACGCCGGCCCTCATCTCGGGCGCCTTCGCGTACCGCATGCGCTTCCCCAGCTACATCGCCTTCATCGCCATCTGGCTCCTCGTCGTGTACGTCCCCCTCGCGCACTGGATCTGGGGCGGTGGCTTCCTGCAGCAATGGGGGGTCCTCGACTTCGCGGGCGGCTACGTCGTCCACATGAGCGCCGGCTTCGCGGCCCTCGCCACGGTCTTCGTCTTCCGGCCCCGCAACATCCCGGCCGGCGAGAACACGCAGCCGCACAATGTCCCCTTCGTCGCCCTCGGCGCCGGCCTCCTCTGGTTCGGCTGGTTCGGCTTCAACGCAGGCAGTGCCCTCGCGGCCAACGAAGTCGCCGCCAACGCGTTCGTCACGACGATGCTGGGCGGAGCCTTCGGCATGCTCGCATGGATGGCCGTGAACTGGTGGACCGACGGCAAACCCAGCGCCTCCGGCGCCGTGACCGGAGCCGTCGCGGGCCTCGCAACCGTCACACCGGCAAGCGGCTTCGTGGAGCCATCCGCCGCGGCCCTCATCGGCATCCTGGCCGGGACAATCTGCTACGCCGCCACGAAGTTCCGCGCCCGCCGCAAGTGGGACGACGCCCTCGACGTCTGGGCGTGCCACGGCATCGGCGGCACCGTCGGCGTCCTTGCCACGGGCCTGTTCGCCAGCAAGGCCGCGAACCCCGGCATTCCACTCGAAGGCGGACTCGTGCTATTCGAGAGGCAGGCCGGCGCCGCCCTCTTTGTTGCCGCCTACGCGTTCGTCTGCACGTACGGCATCCTGCAACTCATGAAGATGGTCCGCCCCATCCAAGTGGAAGGCGTGCACGAGCTGGAGAGCCGCGACCTGCACGAGCACGGCGAGGCCGCGTACCAGATGTAGGCGCGCCCAGGAAAGGTTCCAGGGACGCGACGGCCCCCGGCATCACGCAAACCCACCGTTTATCAACCGAGACCAAACTTGCGTCGTTGCGTGGATTTCCGGACCCTTCTCACGACCCAATTC
>JBHEMF010000032.1:0-10717 GCA_046352665.1 Thermoplasmatota archaeon | reverse complement strand
CATCCCTGGTGAGGAAGAGAAGATGGCTCCCGGGCCACGCAAGACCATGGGGCGGCTCGGGGTGCAAGGCGTGGAGCCTGCGCCCTTCCCCATCCACGCCACCTGCACCCGCGTCCCCGTGCGAGAGGGTCACCTGGAGTCAGTCCACCTCCGCTTCAACGAAGCCGTGACGATGGAGAGGGTGCGCGAGGCGCTCGCCACATTCCGCGGCCCGTCCGAGCTCAACGGCCTGCGCTCGGCGCCCAAGCAACCCATCCACCTCCTCGACGGCATCGACCGGCCGCAGCCGCGCCGCGACCGCGACCTGGAGGGCGGCATGGCGGTCAGCGTCGGCCGCCTCCGCCTCTCCGCCGACGGCCGCGACCTGCGCCTCGTCGCGTTGGGCCACAACACGTTGAGAGGAGCGGCGGGGCAGAGCGTATTGAACGCGGAGTATGCGCACGCGATGGGCTACATTTAGCGTGCTATGAAAGCCATGAATTCAATTCCGCCTCGAAAGTTGTCGCCTGTGGTTTGGCCAGCAACCGCCCCGCCTTGAAGGCGTCTTCGAATTCCCGGATGTGGGACGCGACTAAGGCTGGATCAATCAAGGGGCCAATCGCGACGGCCGACCCTGAGCCAGTTAGCGCTTCTGCATAAATGATAACTTGCTTTCTATCGGTAATGAGTAGTTCACGTGGAACTTTGATGATTGAGAGTTGATAAATTCCCTTGACGATATATTTCTTGAATTCCTGGCAATGATCAATCAAATAATCCTTAGGAATAGATGGACTGACAATCCTCTGGATTACCGTGCCTGCCTCAAGAAGGCTTTTCTCCGTTTCGAAATAGGGTTTCAAGTCAAGCGGATAGTGCCAGCTTTCAAACGCCCACACGGCCAAGACAAAACGCGGCTGAATCTTGATGGATTTCGACTTCTTGAGGATGTCCTCTGGCTCGGTGGCAACAAGTCGTCGATCCCGAACAAGTTCAATGAATGGCACCAACTCAATTTCGAGGATGAGCAGCAAGAACAGCAGGAGTAGGGATTGGCTTAGAATTGCAATTTCTTTTACATCTAGAAACTGTGATGCCAGGGCCAGTCCAACGGATGCCGCAATGTTAACCAAAGCTGCGCCGACTACGAACCAAATTTTCGGTTTTGCCATTAAGAGGTCTCCAGGAGGGGAATCAAGAATCCTTCATGCTCGTGTACATCGTATCGATGGAAGGAGCTCTTGCTGCAAACCAGCAATGAATCGTCTTCCAATGGTAATTCACTGTTCTCCAGGAGGTTGCCACATTGAGGGCATAGCAATTCGACAATGGGATAGGATTGCGGCGGCATGGATTTCTTGTCGGTATTACGGCCCCTCACCCACGCCGACATCCCGACACCATCCGCAACGTGCTGAACTTCAAAATCGGACGAGAAATATTGCTGTAGAAAACTCTTGAAGTCCGCATCAGAATACCATTTGGAGTAGAAGCCGCTTCTTCGGTTGGCGAACGCACCTTCGTCGGCGTCGAATTTTGTGTTGACCAACGGCAAGAAGCCAGCCTCAGCCAGATCATCGTAGCGTTTCTTTCCAATATCCTTCATTTCTTTTCGGAATACGGTAAAAAAAGCCTGTCCCATATGTCCGCACATTCGGGAGATGCTTTGAAGGGCAAGTTTCCTTTCCTGAATGTTTCCAAGTGTTCCGAACGGAAGCAGAGCAAGCGGCTTGATGGAGCGGAACCGCAAGTGGGGTCGGGTCATGTCCGCCCGAATCAAGATGACTTTCTTTCGAATGCTGGACTGCCAGCGGTCAATGTGCTCGCGAGAACCTTCCGCAAGTTTTTCTGCAACGGATTCGTATTTCAAACCTCTGAGGCTGCGTCCCTTTCCAACCAAATGATCTGCTGCGCCGAGGACCATGTTTAGCTCGAAGTCCACGCCAATGACGTACTTAGGTGGACTTCGGTAGTGATTGCTAACGGCCCGATTAGCCAGCCAACCCAAGACCCTACCCGGCCCACAGCCCTCTTCGACAACGGCGAATGGATATGCGGAATTTGAAGCCTCCTGGATTCCTTGCTCAATCAATGAGTCCTCACTATCATGGAACCGGCGAATTTCGGGCAGAGCCTTTTGTGAATTGACGAAGTAGTCGTACCGTTCCAGTTCGGACGCCCCTCTCCAGAAATCCTTGACTTCTGCATACCGGGCCCTCATTGTTTCTGAGAGTTGTCGTCACTTAATATACCCGATTGCTAAATTCTGGGGAGGCATCTGCAAATCCCCATGAGTACTCTAGAGGCGATTTGATAAATTCCCTCCTGTTGGCGGCTGAGTTCGTCTCAGTGGGTGATGGACGGTCTGGATGTACAGCCAAATGAGCGTCAGACTCTAGATTATAAGATTCGCCTGGAGTAGGAAATTCGCCAAGATCCGTGGCCCGTCCGGCGTGAGGATGGACTCGGGGTGGAACTGCACGCCCCACCAGGGCCGCGTACGGTGCCGCATCGCCATCAGCAGGCCGTCGCCGTGCGCCAGCGGCTTCCAGTCGGGGGGCAGGCCCGCCTCCTCGACGACGAGGCTGTGGTAGCGCCCCGCCTGGATGCGCGCGGGCAGGCCGTCCCACAGGGGGTCGGGCTTGAGGTCGACCGGGCTCGCCTCGCCGTGCACGGCCTTGGGCGCGCGCACGACCGGGGCGCCGGCGACGTGGCCCATCGCCTGCATCCCGAGGCAGACGCCAAGCATCGGCACCCCGGCGCTGGAGCGCAGGAGGGGGTCGCACACGCCGACGTCGCGCGGCACGGCGGGGTGGCCTGGCCCCGGCGACAGCACGATGGCGTCGTAGCCGAGCGCATCCTCCACACGGACGGCGTCGTTGCGCGCGACCTCGACCTTGGCCCCCGCGGTGGAGAGCGCGTGTGCCAGATTGTAGGTGAAGGAGTCGTAGTTGTCCACCAGCAGCAGCCGCGTCCCGGTCACGGCCACGCCTCCCCCGCGAGGGTGGCGCCGAACGGCTTGAGCGCGTCGAGGCAGGCGCGCGCCTTGTGGCGGGTCTCCTGGAACTCGGCGGCGGGCTTGGAGCCCAGCACGATGCCTACGCCGGCCTGCACCGCGAGCGTCCCCTTGCCGCCGTCGTGCGTCGCGGAGAGCGAGCGCAGCGTGATGGCCGAGTCGAGGCCGCCGTCGGCGCCCAGGTAGAGGACCGCGCCCGCGTAGGCGCCCCGTTCCCGCGCCTCCAGCCGGTCGAGGTGCTCCAGCGCCCGCACCTTGGGCGCGCCGCTCACCGTGCCGGCGGGGAACAGCGCGGCGAGCGCGTCGAGTGCGTCGCGCCCGGGCTGGAGCTTGCCGGCGACGCGGCTGACCAGGTGCATCACGGCGCGGAACGACTCCACCTCGCGGAAGCGCTCGACCTCCACCGTGCCCGGCTCGCAGACCCGCGCCAGGTCGTTGCGGGCGAGGTCCACGAGCATCGCGTGCTCCGCGTTCTCCTTCGGGTCGGCGACAAGGTCGCGCGCCGCCGCCGCGTCCACCTCCGGCTGGCCGGTGCGGGGCCGCGTCCCGGCGATGGGGTAGGTCTCGGCGCAGCGGCCCCGCACCTGCACCAGGCGCTCCGGGCTGGCGCCGAGCAGGGTGCGGCCGGGGAAGCGCAGGTGGAACAGGAACGGCACCCGCGCCCCCTCGCGCAGGCGGGCGTAGCAGGCGCCCAAGTCGCCCTCGAACGGGCCCTCGTAGGCGCGCGAGAGGACAATCTGGAAGCACTCGCCGGCGCGCACCAACTCCTGCCCCGCGAGGACGCGCCGGGTGAAGGCTCCCTCGTCGGCGGTCGGCCGCAGCGCCCCGACGTTGAGCGCAGTTGGCGGGTCCGGGTCGCGCAGCGCCGCGAGGTCGCCGCGCCGGTCGGGCCCGAGGCTCACGTAGTCGCACGTGCCCTTCGCGTGGTCGTAGACGAGCGCGTCGAGGTAGAAGCCCAGCAGCAGGCGGGGCCACGGCTCTGTGGCGTTGGGGGTGGCGCCGGTCTCCAGCGTCGGCTCGAACGTGCGCGCGAGGGCGTGGCCGGCGCAGCCGACGAAGCCGCCGCAGAACGGGCCCTCCCCCTTCGCGGGGTACTGGCGCAGGACGCCGCGCAGGTAGGCGAAGGGCTCCTGGCCGCCGGGGTCCGGCAGGCCGCCGTCCACCGTGAGGCGGTCCCGCTCCAGCGTCACCGTGCCGAGCGGCGCCCAGCCGACGATGGAGTGGCGGGCAAGGTCCTCGGGGCCGTCGCGGCTCTCCAGGACGAAGCTGGTCGCGTGCCGCCGGGCCAGCCGCGCATGGGCCGCGTGCGGCGGCGGGGCGGCGGGGACTGGGACCTTAAGCACACGTTGCGCCACGGCTTGCCAAGGATAAGCATCATTGACTTGGTCTGTGCAACCCTCTCCCGAGCTAAACCACGGATTGCGCGGATGACACGGACCCAATTGGCTCCGAGGACTCCGCGCTTCTGCGGCTCGTCGGCGAAAACAGCACATCTGACCGCGAAAGGCGCGAAGACCAGGATATTTCCCTCTGGTTCCGCGAGTTTCGCAGTCAGAAGGTCCGTGCAATCCGTGGTTCAGCGGGGGGAGGTCAGGCGCGCCGGGCCAGCGCCAAGTTGCTCGCGTGCAGCGCCATGTGGCCCTTCTGGATGCCCTCGCCGGAGAGCGCCTTGAGCGCGGCGAGGTTCTGCGCGAGGCCGACGCTCACGCAGACGGCGGCGAGGCGGCGGCTGTCGGGCTCCCCCAGGAGCTTGAGGCACGCCTTGGCGGTGGGGTGCAGGCGCGTGACGCCGCCCACGGTGCCGACGGAGAGCGGCATCGTCAACTCCGCGTGCAGGTCGCCCTTCGCGTCCTGGCGGTAGGCGGTGAGCGCCCTGTACGTCCCGGTGCGGGCGGCGTAGGCGTGCGCCCCCGCCTCCACGGCGCGCCAGTCGTTGCCGGTGGCGACGAGGACGGGGTCGACGCCGTTGAGGATGCCCTTGTTGTGCGTCGCGGCGCGGTACGGGTCCTCCAGGGCGAAGCGGTTGGCGGCGACGATGGCCTTGACCGGGTCCTTTCCCCCGAGCGCCGCGTGCGGGATGGTGCAGGTGGCGGTGGCGAGGCGGTGGTCGGCGAGGTTGCTCAGGATGCGCAGCCCCGGCTTGGCGCCGACGGCCTCCGCCGCGACGGGAGCGAGCGCTTCGCAGAGGGTGTTGACGACGTTGGCGCCCATCGCCTCGCGGGTGTCCACGAGGAGGTGCAACACCAAACGGCCCTTGCCCGCGGCGCGGGCCTCGATGCCGCGCAGGCCGCCACCGCGCTTCGCCATAGCCGGGACCTGCCCGTCGAGGAGCCGCATCCACGCCTTGCGGCTGCGGGCGACCACCTTCTTGGCGGCGGCCACGTCGCGCACGCCGCGCAGCTCGACCTGGCCGATGGTGACGGGGTCCATGACCTCGGTGCGGAAGCCGCCGCCCTGCGCCGCGAGCTTAGCGCCGTGGCTGGCCGCGGCGACGACGCTGGACTCCTCGACCGCCATCGGGACCAGGACCGGCTTGCCGTCCACCACGAAGTTGACCGCCACGCCCAGCGGCAGCGGGAAGGAGCCCACCGCGTTCTCGATGAACGACTCGGCCAGGTCGAGCGGCAACGCGGCCTACAGCGCGGCCTCGTCGGCGGCGGAGAGTCCGGCGGCGACGGCGACGCGGCGCAGGCGCTCCTTGCGGTGCAGGCGGTGGAAGCCGCTCCACGGAGGGGCCTTCGGGTCCTTCACGCGGTGCGTCACCCGGAGCGGGGTCAAATACTCCGGCGCACCCGACTGGACCACGGGTCCAGCGGAAGCCACGGATTCGTCCATCCGCGGGAATCCGCGCCATCCGCGGTTTCGTGGGGAGAAGCCACGCCGACCAAACCGCGGATTGCGCGGATGACGCGGATTCAACCTGTTCCGTGGAATCCGTGGTTTGGTCGGCGGCGTCGCGCCGTTTATAGCCGCCTTCTCAGGTCGCGCAGCCGAGATGCCCGTCGTCACCTTCCGGCGCAGCGACCTGGTCCGGGTCATCGGCCGCGACGTGCCGATGGCCGAGCTGGCGGAGCGGATGCCCATGCTGGGCGGCGACGTGGAGCGCGTCGAGGGCGAGACCGTCCACATGGAGTGGTTCCCCAACCGGCCCGACCTGCTGACGCTGGAGGGCACCGGCCGCGCGCTGCGGGCGTTCCTCGGCGTCAAGCCCGGGCTGGCGACGTACAAGGTGGAGAAGCCCCATACGGAACTGCGGGTCGACCCCTCCGTGCAGGCGGTTCGCCCGTTCGCGGCGCTCTGCTTCGTGCGCGGCGTCAAGGTCGACGACGCCTACTTCCAGGTCCTCATCGACGCGCAGGAGAAGCTCACCTTCAGCCCCGGGCGCCGCCGCCGCAAGGTCGCCATCGGCATCCACGACGCCGCCGGCCTCAAGGGGCCGTTCACATATACAACAGTTGGACCTCACGAGAAACCGTTTGTTCCCCTGGGTGCCAGCCCGGGCGCCAAGCCGATGACGCCGTTGGAGGTCGTGTCCTTGACCGCCAAGGGGCAAGAATATGGTCACCTCCTGCCCAACAACAGGTTCCCTGTTTTCCTCGATGCTTCCGGCGAAGTTCTCAGCCTTCCACCGGTTCTAAATGCGCAGCGCACCGCCGTCACCACGCGCACCACCGACGTCCTGCTCGACGTGACCGGCACCGACGCGCGCTCCGTGCGCCAGACCATTGCCCTGCTCGCCACCAGCCTCGCCGAGCACGGCGGCCGCATCGAGGCCGTCACCGTCCACGACGCCAGCGGCACCTGGACCTGCCCCGACCTCAAGCCCACGGAACACGTGCTGCACACCGACCAGGCCGCAGCACTCCTGGGCATGCAGTGGAGCGGCGAGCAGGTCGCGCAGGCGCTGCGCCGCATGGGCCACGACGCCGACGCCTACGACAACAAGGTCCACGTCAAGACCGCCGCGTGGCGGCAGGACCTGCTGCACGAGGTCGACCTGCTGGAGGACGTCGCCATCGGCTTCGGCTTCGAGAGCTTCCCCGGCACGCTGCCGCAGCGCGCGACCTTCGCCGGCAAGCTGCCGCAGCAGGGGCTCGAGGACACGCTGCGCCGCCTGCTGACCGGACACGGATACCTGGAGGCGCGCACCCTGACGCTCTCCGACGCCAAGAGCCAGTGGACGAACTGGGGAGCAACCCCGGAGCCGCACGTCCAGCTCCTGAACCCCGTCCTGGCGGAGCAGACGCTGCTGCGGACGCGGCTCCTGCCCAGCCTGCTCGGCGTCCTCGCCGCGAACCGCCACCGCCCCCTGCCGCAGCGGCTGTTCGAGACCGGCCACGCCGTCGTCCGCGACGGGGACGCCTGGCGCAACAAGCTCCACCTCGCCCTCGTCGAGTGCTCCGCGAAGGCGGGCTTCAGCGACGTGAAGGGCCTCGCCGAGGCGCTCGTCCGCGACGCCGCCTTGCCGGTGAAGCTGGAGCCGGGCACGACAGCGGGCTTGATTCCGGGACGCCAGGGACGCCTCATGTCAGGCGATGTGGAGGTCGGCCACTTCGGCGAGCTGCATCCGGACACGCTGGCTGCGTTCGGGCTCACGGCTCCTGCGTTCGTGCTGGAGATCGACTTGTCCCGGTTGGCTTGAAGTCATTTCAACCACGGGCCGCACGGAGCCATCACACCCCGCGGACGGGGCGTCTTCCGCGGTTCGTCGGGCAGACAGCGCACCCAAACCGTGAAACCCGCGAACGGCAGGAAGCTTCCCCATGGTTCGCGGATTTCGCGGTGACGAGGCCCCCGTGCATCCTTGGTTTTGCGGGGGCTAGCCCGGCAAGACGGGTTCCGAGGCGGAGGCGACCGGCACGGTGCCGCCCACCATCTCCAGCTCGAACGTCGAGCCCATCGTGACGCGCAGCCCGTCGCGGGCGGCCACGGTGGGGACGCCAGTGCGCTCGGTGATGCGCTGCGCCCACACGCCGGGGTCGCCCTCCTTGAGCGTCTTGTAGCCGAAGTGGGTGAGCAGCAGCAGCCGGGGGCGGATCTGGTCCGCGAGGCGCTCGACGTCGTCGGTGCACATGTGCCACGGGATGCGGTCACCGCCGCCACGGGTCATCTGGCAGACCACCATGCGGCTGCCCTGGTGCAGGTCGGCGAGGCCGTCGAAGTAGGTGCCGTCCGGGATGTAGCTGACCTGGCCGTGCGTGAGCTTGAGCCGGAACCCCACCGTGTCGGGGTCGGAGTGCTCCTGCCGCGTCGCCGCCACCTCGTACATCCCCTCCAGCGTCAGGGTGCTGCCGGCCTTGACCTCGTGCAGCTCCTTGACCATCTGCTGGTGGTACTTCGTCACGACCGGCCCCACCTGGTCGCCCTGCGGGCCGGTGGTGCCGCGCAGGACGGAGCGCGGGGCGACGAGGGTGCCCTTGCGGTCGAGGCCGCCGCGGGTGATGCCCTCCAGCAGGATGGCCGTGTCGGTCCAGTGGTCGGGGTGGGCGTGGGTCACCAGGACGGCGTCGGTCTTCGTCGGGTCGAGGCCGTAGCGGTGCATGTGGACCAGGGCGCCCGGCCCCGGGTCCAGGTTAGCGCGAAGTCCCCGGTCGCGCAGGTACATGCCGCCGGTCTGGCGGAGCTGGCTGATGGTGGTGAACCGGCCTCCGCCGGTCCCAAGGAACGTCAGCTCGGTCAACGTGCTTCACGGGCAACCGACCCGCAGCGCTGCATTTCACCGTTCCGGCGCAACGGACATTGCCTGTTTAACTGAGTCTGCCTGTTTAATCCAAAAGAGCCAAACCTACCTCACAGGTTGTTGGCATCGCCCAAACCGACCGGCTTCGATTCCGAAGAACCACTACCCGGTGCCTCCGACAGGTGTCGGCGTTCTGGTTTTGAGTGAATCAGGTCACTACGGCTTGGGCCCGTTACCAGGGCGCCAGCCCCTGCACCCTTGACTGGTGCCAAGGGCAAGTCGCGCGAAATGACCTCGGTTGAAGAGCGCGTCGGTGAGGGCTTTCCCCGATGACCCGATACGCCACCACAAGAACCAAACCTCCCCGACGAGCTTGGCTATTCGGTCACGCTGCCGTCGGGATTTGAACCCGAGCCGGGGGATTGTAGGGTCGCCCATCATTGACCGGTCTAGACCACGGCAGCGTGGCCTACCGCCCCAAGGTTGTACTTACACATTGCCAGAGTCGTTTTCCTCTGTTGAGGCAGCGCCGGCCAGTAGGAAATCATCGCCACAAGAGCCAAACCTCCCCAGGAGGCTTGTTGTGGTTGTTCCGACCGCCCGGAATCGAACCGGGGATGACGGGGTGGCAGCCCCATAGGTTTGCCAAAAGCCTACGGTCGGGGATGGGCGTCCAGGGGGATGACGAACGAGGGTAGACCCCCTGGACGCCTTGAACCAAGAAGGCTGAACGCCCCTAGATAGCACTTGTTCGCTAGTAGTCGGGAACCTTCGCTTTCGCATACCCAGAATAGGAGTCGTATGCTACCGTCTTCAGGTGGGCGTCGTTCAAGGTGTGGAACTCAACCACCATCCATGTCGAGTCGTGCGCTGCCAACTTGCTCGTGAAGAAGTCTCCGTAGGCATGGGAGGCTGTGAGGGTGAGGCTGTCGGTGGTGTCTGCCTTCCAGGTGTCCTCTGCCAGGAAGGTTGAGAGATGACCCTCCTCCCTCGTCGGGTTGTAGACGGTCAAGTTCAAACGGTGGCAGTAGCCGCCATGCTCATTGAATGAGCAAGGACCGGCCTTCACAGTCACCGCCTCCACCGTGATACGGTAGTGAGTCCCAAGGCAACCGGACAAGAGGACAGAGCACAGAACGACCAGAGGAACACGGGTCATCTCACTCTCCTTACCGCGTCTGGATACTTGGAACCAATAGTTGGAACCAGGACGGTCATCATCTGCTGGAACCTCGCCGCGGATATGGCTCTTGAAGGAAAGGGACGGCTCATACAGGCGGAAGCCAGTCGGACGCTCATCTATGTCAGTCAGAAGGTCGCAGGGGACTCTGCGTGGCCATTCAAGGCCGGCGACGAACTGCTCATTCGCATCGACACGAAAGGGAAGCGCGTCATCGTCGAGAAAATTCAGTAGCACAACGCGATTTTTCTCTCCTGGCCGTCCAGGAGAGAAGCCCACCGGAGCAATATGTAAGTAGGAAGGGCGGTCGCTCCCGTCCGAATGAACGACAGCGACCGCCCCCGACGTTCCAGTCCCCTACGGGCGCCGGGGGCTACATTGTCGTCATCTGATACAGGACTATGGGCCTCCTGTTGTATCGGGAGGGATGAGTAAGTGGGAACAATGGAGGGCCCTATCGTCCAGGTCGCGCCCAAGCGCGACTGGGCAGCCTACACCTTGGCTCAGGAGCAGGAAGCCGTCCTGTTCGACCAACTGCTTCACGACCTCTGCGTCCAGCTCCCAACGCCACCCTACGAGCGCGGCAGACCGCCGACACCACCCTCCGTCCTCGCCTACTGCGCCGTCAAGAAGGAGTACACAGGCTTCAGCAGTCGCCGCCAGCAAGGCGTGTTGGCGAAGGACGACTGTCTCCAGCGCGTGCCGAACCACAACGCTGTCAGCTTCTTCCGTCTCGCCAACGGCACGGCAGACCTTCTACGCGGCCTTGTGCGCCGAAGCGCCCTCCCGTTGTCGAACATCGAGGAGATGTTCGCCGTAGACTCGACGGGGTTCGCGTGTGGCACCTACGGCACCTATCGGC
>JBHEMF010000031.1:0-10744 GCA_046352665.1 Thermoplasmatota archaeon | reverse complement strand
ACCCTGCTGCGGCTGGAGGGCGCGCGGTGAGCCGGACCGCCTCGCTCGTTGCCATCGCCGCGTTGGCCGCCGCCACGGCCGCCAGCCTCGCCGCACCCGTCTGGGCGGCAGCCGTTCTCGCCGTCGCCGCCGTGGCCGCCCTGCGCAGCGGCCGCCGCGCCTTCCTCTTGCTCGCCGCCGCGAACCTCGCCGTCAACACCGCGCTCATGGCCGTGAGCCCGCGAACCGGCGAGATCCTCGCGTTCCACCTCGACTTCCTCGCCATCGCGTTGGCCGAGGTGGCGAACATCGCGGAGCGCCGCGTCGAGCGCCTCGTGAACCCTGACCTGTCCGAGGGCCTGAAGCCGTTCCTCGTGGACTCCGGCGGCCTCAACTCCGGCTTCATGATCGCCCAGTACGTCGCCGCTGCACTCGTGTCGGAGAACAAGGTGCATGCCCACCCGGCGAGTGTCGATTCCATCCCGACTTCCGCGAACCAGGAGGACCACGTGAGCATGGGCAGCGTCTCCGCCCTGAAGCTCGCCCGCGTCCTGGAGAACGCCCGCACGGTCGTCGCGATCGAGGCCCTCTGCGCCGCCCAGGCGCTCGACTTCAAGGCCCCGCTCCGGCCGGGCACGGGCTCTGCTGCGGCGCACAAGGCGGTCCGGCGCGCGGTGCCCAAACTGGACAAGGACCGCATCCTGGCCGACGACGTCGCCACCGCGCTCCGCCTCCTCAAGGCAGGAGCATTGCGCGCCGCGGTGGCGAAGGCCGGCGTCCGCCTGGCTTGAGCGACCCGACTACGGGCCTTCGACGATCGGGACCACGGCGCTCGGGTCGGGGTGGACCGTGGCGCCGGCGTTGCAGCCGTTGCCGCCGCCCACGTCGGCCTGCGACGTGTGGACGCCCCATTCCGACTGCGTGCAGTCGAAGCCCAAGAGGGTGCACGAGTAGCCCCAGCTCAGGTGGCCCGCCGAGGTGCCGCAGGTGATGCCCTTGCCCTTCACGGTGCAGTGGCTGGGCGGCGGCGGGTACTGCATCGTCGTGGTCGTGGGGCAGTCCACGTCGCCGGTGCCGACGCAGTTGCCGAAGAACGTCGTGGAGACCGAGGAGCAGGCCTCGGCGCCGCCGCGGCGGTCCACGCAGGCACGTCCGCCCTGCAGGCCGAACGCCGCCGTGGCGCAGGCCCGGCCGTCCTCGAAGCAGACGCCGACGCCGCCGCGGGGGTCGCAGAGCGCCCCGGGATCGACGGGCAGGGCCTGCGCGGGCAGCGCAAGCAGGATGGCCGACGAGGCCAGCATGGCGGACAGGAGAGCGGTCTTCATCATGGAGTACACCGACCCGGCGGGTCAGGCCGCGATGCCGGGCGAGCCTGAAGAATCTTGCCACCAAGATTTAGGACCGCTTGCCTGTCCAGAGCCCTCCAGCGTGGATGCGAAACCTTGTCAGCGCAAAGGGGTTCCCGCAGTCCGGCGACGCCGTCCACCCCTTCGACCGAACCGTCAAAAATCGCATGCGGCAAGGGTGCGCTTCGCGCGTCCCCACTCCATCTTGAGGGTCAAGCACAAGGCGGCGCCGCCGTCGTCGGAACGGGCCTACCCTGTCGGATCTCGTCACAGCAACCTTGTTGCGCAAGCGCAACGATCCATGGTCTTGAAGCGCGTCCCACCCGCGCCGTTCCTCTTATGAACCAGGCCAAAGTCGCCCAAGCGTGGACTTCCGGCCGTCGGCGGAGCACGACCTCATCCGGCAGACCGTGCGGGAGTTCGCCGAACGGCGCCTGCGGCCCATCGCCAAGAGGATCGACGCCGAGCACCACTGGCCGGCGGAACTGGCCGCCGAGATGGGCGACCTAGGCCTCATGGGCATGAATTTCCCCGAAGCCGTCGGCGGCGCCGGCACGGACATGGTCTCCTACTGCATCGCGATCGAGGAGCTCTCCCGCGTCTGCGCCTCGACCGGAGTGATCGCGTCCGTGAACAACTCGCTCTCCGGCTGGCCGCTCTTCACGTACGGCAACGCGGAGCAGCACGAGCGTTTCCTCAAGCCAATGCTGGCTGGCCGCCGCCTCGGCGCGTACGGCCTCACCGAGCCCAACGCGGGGTCCGACGTGGTCTCCATGCAGACGGCCGCCGTGAAGCAGGGCGGGTCGTGGACGCTGAACGGCCAGAAGCTCTTCATCACGAACGCCGGCCTCGCCGAGACCTACGTCGTCTTCGCGCAGACCGAAAAGGCCGCCGGCCACAAGGGCCAGACGGCGTTCCTCGTCGAGAAAGGGATGGCGGGGTTCCGCATCGGCAAGCCCGAGGACAAACTAGGCATCCGCGGCGCCCCGTGCTGCCCCCTCTTCTTCGAGAACCTGGAGGTCCCCGAGGAGAACGTCCTCGGCCCCGTCGGCGAGGGCTTCAAGGTCGCCATGAAGACGCTCGACGGCGGCCGCCTCGGCATCGCGAGCCAGGCCCTCGGCATCGCCGTCGGCGCCTACGAGGCGAGCCTCTCCTATGCGCAGGAGCGGCGTCAGTTCGGCAAGCCCATCGGCTCCAACCAGGCCATCCAGTGGAAGCTCGCCGACATGGCCACCCGCATCGACGCCGCGCGGCTCCTCATCCACCGGGCGGCACAGCTCAAGGACGCGAAGGCACCGTACTCGAAGGAAGCCAGCATGGCGAAGGTGTACGCCTCCGAGACCGCCATGTGGGCCGCCACCGAGGCCGTGCAGATCCACGGCGGCAACGGCTACACGAAGGACTACCCGGTCGAGCGCGCGTTCCGCGACGCAAAGATCACGGAGATCTACGAGGGGACGAGCGAGATCCAGAGGATGGTCATCGCGAACAATTTGCTGAAAGGCTAGCAGGCGGCAATACTTGCGTGGCTGGAAGGGCCCTCGTCTCGGTTTCCTGGGAGAGATGCCGCCCGCGCCGGTCGTCGTAGGGACGCCGGTTGGCCACGGCCTTGGGGGGTCGGCCCGAGCGCAGCGAGGGTCGCGCCCGGCCGGCGAGCAGCAGCGAGGCGGCCGCTGCGCGAGGGGAGCAGGCGCGCCGGTGAGGCGCGCCGTCGCGACCGACCCCCCGTTTCCTCCGAGGGGTCTGGGGCCCGGATGGGCCCCAGCAGAATCGTTCCTGAGAAACGGGTTCCGAGCGCAGCGAGGAACCCGTTTCTCAGCCACAATCTTCTAAACCTCCCAAGGGTCGCCTGGGACGACCATGGCCGACGAAGAGGACGAACTCACGCAACGCGAGCGCCGCGCCCAGCGCCACCAGGAGAACCGCCGCAGGGAGATGCCAGGCAACGTGGCGCGCAGCTTCAAGGCGTACGCGCCGCTTGCCTTGATCCTCGGCGTCGTCGCCGTCGCCGCCGTCGGCGTCTGGTACGTGAACAGCACGGGCCAGGACTGCCCCGACCCGCACTGGCACGCGACGTTCGGGCTCTTCATCCCCGGTGCCGACGGCGCCCCAGAGCGCGTGGACTTCGCGTCCGAGCGCACGACGACGGGTCTGCATTACTACGACTGGGACGCGCACAACGCCGGCACGGGCGACCCGTACCTCAGCCCCACGCTGCACATGCACCAGGCAGGCACGAGCCAGGAGACCGGGAGCGCCGACCTCGGCCCGGCGCAGTGGCACATGGAGAACCCTGGCAAATGCATCGGCGTGAAGAGCGGCCTGCACGTGATCGAGGTGGACGCATCCGACAGCTCGCTGAACCTTTGGGGCGAGCACAAGCAGGTCTCCGGACAGTTCGGCACCTTCGAGGCCAACGAGACGTCGCAACTCCGGTGGTTCCTGCAGACCGCGCAGGGCACGTGGAGCGAGACGACCTGGTCCGACCTCAAGAACCACCAGATGCAGGACGGCGAGTCCTTCATGGGCGCCCTCGGCCACTACACGGACGCCCAGATCCAGTCGATGGAGTCGCAGATCCCGGCTCCCATCAGCCGGCCGCCGCCCAGCACCACGGCGACGAGCGCCCCGCCCACGACGGCACCCCAAAGTTCTGCGACGTCGGCTCCCGCCGCCACCAATTCGACTGCGCCGGCTTAGGCCACGTCCTCGCTGCGGTCCATCTTGGCGCCGATTGCGGCGATGCCGAGCATGACGACCATGATGCCGAGCGACAGCGCGAGGGGAATCCATTTGCTCACGTGCTCCAGGGCGGCAAAGCCGATGCTGTAGAACCACGCCCAGGCGACGGTCGTGGTCACGATGGCGGCGACCAGGACGGGCACAACCTGGTATGCGCGCAGCCCGGCGAGGCGGCCGAGGGCGGCCACGATGGGCGGCCCGTTGAAGGCGAATGGGATGATGGCGAAGGCGTACAGGCCTGCGACACCGTAGCGGTCCACGATGTGGCGCTTCCGTTCGGCGCGGCGGACGGCGCTTCGTAGCATCCGGCCGACGAAGGGCATGTGGCGACCGAGGAACCCTTGCCGGTCTTCGAGCGAGTCCATCGTGAGGTGGACGAGCGGATACAGGACCAAGGTCGCAGCCGTGTCGGTGAGGATCATGGTGGCGGCAACAAGAAGGGGTGTGGCGCCGAGCGCGATGCCGCCGGGGATCGCCGCCTCCTTGCCTGCCGTGAAGAGGAGCGGGATGGTGCCGGCAAGCGGCAGGAGTTGGCCTGGGTAGGCGATCCAGACGGCCGTGAGGAACGCCACGTCCAGGATGCCTACGGCGAGGCCCACCCAGGGAAGGTGCCGGACCCAAGGGGAGCGCGGGACGCCCGGCACCGGGACCGGAGGCGCGGGGTCCATGCGCGGAGGAGGGGCGGGCACCGTCATGGCCCTTGCGCTGACCGTCATGGCCCTTGCGCTGCGGCTCACGACGTGGGCGTCTGGTCCTTGCGGGCCTTGCGCTGGCGCAGGCGCGCCCCGGCGCGGGCCACGGCGCGGCCGCCCCGCGTGGAGAGGAGCTTGCGGACGAGGGGGTTGTCGAGGCGGCCTTCGCGCCAAAGTGTTTCGAACTTGCTCGTGAGCTCCCGCGCGAAGGCGCGGTCCTCCAGGTGGATGACGGCGAGGTACGTGCGCGGGTCGAGGGGGTTGCGCACCCCCATCACGACGCGCTCGCCGTCGAGGACCGAGAACGGCAGGATGTCGGCGTCGCTGAGCTTCACCTGCAGCACCTCGCCGAGGTAAGGCAGCATCGCGTCGAGCACGGAGTCCACGTACGGTGTGGTGAGGAGGTATTCGACGTCGCGCGCCCGGAGCAGGATGCGCGTCTGGACCTTGCGGCCAACGGCCTGCCGGAAGGCGTTGAAGAGCTGCAGGTCGTCGTCCTGGATGTGCTCGAAGGCGAGGTAGGCGTCGATCCGTTCCCGCGCCTCGTGCGTCGCCTCAACGAGGTACTCGCGCGCCGCATCCTCGCCGAGGCGGACGCCGTACAGCGTCGAGCCGGGGGCCTGGCGGGGCTCGAGGCGGCCGAGCTCTCCGGCGAGCGCCGCCGCGTGCTGGGCCAGGCCGCGCTCCTCCTCCTGCAGGCGACGCTTGGCGGCGGCCAGGAGGCGGCCCGGGATCGCGGAGGCGGGGACTGCGGCAAAGAGGCGCGGCCTGCCGCCCTTGCTCGTGGCGAGTCCGCGCTCCACGAGTGCGTGCAGCGTGTCGTAGATGCGTCCGAAAGGGATGCCGGTCTCGCGCGACAGGTCCGGCCCCGTCCGCTCGCCATGGCGCAGCAGGTGCGCCAAGGCACGCGACTCGTAGGCGTTGAGGCCGAGCGACTCCAGCGTCTCCTGCATGCAACCCCTGGCAAGTTGTGGGCCGCGATAAGGGTTAATGCCCCGCCAACGGTGGCTCGGCCGTGGACACCGGCCAGGTGCGCGCCATCCTGGGAATCCACTTGGGGCGCCTCCACCCGCAGGCCATGCCGGCCCTGGGCGCAGACCCCAACGCGCTCGTCGAGTCCTGGACGGTGGCCGAAGCGCTCCGCCAGGTGGCCGCACTGAAGGGCGACGTGGCGCTGCGCGAGGCGGCCGAGGATTACGTGGCCCTTTGGGCACGCACGTTCCGCACACTCGTGCGGCAACTCCGCGGCCGGCCCGAGCGCGCCATCGCACTCTTCGCCGAGGAGTTCTACCCGTTCCTGCGCGGCGACCGGCTCGCGGCGCGCGTCGAGTCCGCCGAGCCCCGCCGCGCCCGGCTCCTCCTCCTTGCCGACCTTCCGGAGGCGTACCTCGCAGGCCTGCTTGCGTCGTTCGTCGCCCTCTCCGGCGCCACCGCGTCCGTCCGCGTCCTGGGTGCCGGCCGCTTCGAGGTCCAGCACCGCGTCGAGGCGTTCGACCGCCTGGTACCCATCACCCAGCAGATGACCGTCTTGCGCGCACCCCTCGTCCTCGCCGCCGTCCTCGCGTGCCTCCTCGGTGTGGCGATGGCGGCGCAGCATTCCGGCGCACCGCTTCCCGCGGGCCGCGTTGCCGCCGTCCTCGTCGGCGCCGTCGCTGTGCAGATGGGCGCCAACGCGTTCCACGACCTGCGCCACCCGCACCCCGCCGGTCCGCTGCGGCTCCTTGCCCCCACGCGCCGCCGCCTCGTCTGGCAGGCCCGCGCCGGGTACGCCGTTGCTGGAGCCTGCGGCCTCTATCTCGCCTTGGCAGCGCCCATCATCTGGGCCTTCGCTGGCCTTGGGCTTGTCGTGAGCACGCTGTTCGGACGCCTGCGCGGCCGCGGCTGGGGGCCTCTCCTTGCAGGCCTCACGTACGGCCCGCTCATGGCCGGCGGCGCATACCACGCGTTCATCCCCCTCGACCTCGCCCCCGGCGTCCTGTGGCAGAACATGCTGCCCACGGCGGCGCTTGGGCTCTCCGCCGCCGCGATGCTCCACCTCGACGACCTCGCCGACCGGCCGCTCGACGAGGCCGGCGGCCAACGCACGCTCGCCGTACGCCTGCCCCGGCAACGCCAGGCCGCGGTCTTCGACGCGTTGGCCGTGCTCGCCGTCGTGGCGTGGGCCTTCGCCATCGTGCCGATCCACGGCCCCATCCTGCTGCCGTTCTTCCTCCTCGCGGTCGCCGTCCCGCTCGTGGCCGTGGTGGGCATCGCGGGCATCGTGCACCGGCACTTGGACGATTTCGCAGGCCTCGCCTCGGCGCGCGTCGCCTACCTCGCACTCCACCTGACTCTGGCGCTGCTCCTCATCACGGTGACGCTCGCTGGGCCGCTGGGAGCCACGCTGTTCTTCCTTGCCGCCGTAGTCCCCGTCCTCGTCACCGCGGCCCTCCTCGTCCCGACCGTGCGCCGCCGCATCCGGCCCATCCCTGCTCTTGGTGCACCATGACCGAACCCCGCAACCCCGCCCTCGCCAGCCTCGCCTCCGTCTTCCCCGCCGCCGTCGTGGCACGCCTGGAGGAGGTCGAGGCGCGCCTTGCCAAACAGGCCGCAAGCCGAGACGCCCGTCTGGGGGACTGGACCCGCGACTCGCTCGCTGCCGGCGGCAAACGCATCCGGCCCCTGCTCCTTCTCACCTGCTTCGAGGCGTGCGGCGGCGAGAGCCTCGGCGCCCAAGCCCGCTCCGACGCCCTCGACTCCGCCGTCGCCCTCGAGCTCGTGCACACGGCAAGCCTCGTGCACGACGACATCATGGACGAGGCCAAGGAGCGGCGCGGCAAGCCCAGCACGTACGCGGCGCACGGCCGCGACGGCGCCATCCTTGTCGGCGACTACCTGTTCACGCAGGCCTTCGCGCTTGCCGCCAGCCTGCCCAAGGAGGCGATGGGGATGACGGCCGACGCATGCCGCCGCCTCTGCGAAGGGCAGATGCGCGAACAGGAGCTACTCGCCTCCGGCAAGCCCGACCGGGAAGCGTACCTCGCCGTGATCCGCGACAAAACGGCGGCCCTCCTGGCGGCGGGGTGCGGCATCGGCGCCACGATGGCTCGGGCGAGCCCCGAGGCCGTTGCGGCGCTCTACCGCTACGGCGACCTCATCGGCCATGCCTTCCAGGTGCTGGACGACCTCCTCGACGTCGCGGGCGACCCGGCGTGGACCGGCAAGCCCGCCGGCACCGACTTCGCAGCGGGGACCCTCACGAGCCCCTACCTCAACTTCGTGGAGCGCGGCGGGTCGCTTCCCGCCCGCAGGGACGCAAGCCAGTTCCCCGCCGTGCGCACGCGCCTCTTCGAGTCCGGCGCCGTGGCGGCAAGCCAGCTCGAGGCGTCCGGCTACACGCAGGCGGCCCTTCTCGAGTTGCAGCGCCTGCCGCCCTCGCCGGCGCGGCATTCGTTGGAGCGGCTTGCCGAGCTCCTCATGGAACGCGCCGCGTAGGTCAGGGCGACGGCTCGGTCGGCGTGCGCCGGCCGGCGACGGGGAGGAGGAGGCTCGTCCACAGCCCGCTTGCCAGCACGGCGCCGAGGAGCGGCCCCACGACATAGACGAGGGCGTTCGTCCAGTCCTTCGTGACGAGTGCGGGGCCGAACCAGCGCGCCGGGTTCATGGCAGCGCCCGTGAGGTGGCCGCCCGCGAGGATGTCCATGGTGACGGCGATCCCGATGGCAAGTCCGCCGACGCGGGCGCCGAAGCGGGCATCGACACCGGTGCCGAAGACCACGAAGACGAGGAAGAAGGTGAGGACGGCCTCGATCACGATCGCAGTAAGCGGCGTGATGCTCGCATCGACGCCTGGCAATCCCTGGTTCACGTAGAGGCCCTCGGGCAGGCTGAACCGGGCAAGGAGCGCACCGAGCGCTCCGCCGCCCAACTGCGCCAGGATGTAGGAGATGGCCTCGCTGCCGGGGATGCGGCGCGCCGCCCAGACGCCGACGGTGACGGCGGGGTTGAGGTGGCCGCCCGAGATCGTCATGGTGGCACTTGCCATGACGGCGATGGCGAGGCCATGCGCGAGGGCGGCCCCGACGAGGCCGGAGTCGGCCCCGACGGTGAGGACCATGACGCCGACATAGACCAGCGTGAACGTGCCCACGGCCTCGGCTGCCAGTTTCGCGTTCAGGGTGCGGTCCATGAAGGCCATGCGCAGGCAATGCCGCGGCGGTATAAGGGCGGGCGGTTCTTGTTCCAAGTTGCGCAACAAGCAGTCCACGGTGGGGGCGCGTGTGGGAGGCCTGGGATTTGAGGACGGCTCGGGATTTGTGATTCACGTTTGTTGGGAATTTGGTCTGGCGCCGCCTGGATACCGTGCACCGATTTGACCGAAACGACGTGGCCTGCGAAGTCCAGCAACGGGGCCCCAATCGTCCGGACGGCGGCGGCCCCTTGTTGCGGCTGGCCCCGAATCTGCATTGGACACGAGGCGTGCCCGCCGTCGTGGTGATTCAATGCCAATAATTGGAGGCGGGTTCGGTCGATGAAGTGGACGCCGCCGTCGGACTGCAGGAACCCCTTGGCGCAGCAGTCGTTACGAACCCGTAGGCCGTTCAGGCCGCGACTGGACTGTGCGACGACTGCCAGAGGCGTCGCGCAGCGTCAACTCGCAATCTACGCTGCGGACGGCTTGCAACCTTACCTGGCCGACTTGGCCACGCGTTCCACTTCGTCTTTCTTTCCGACGGCGAACGACTGCGGGTCGTTCTTGGCGGCCTTCATGATTTCGTCGGCCACACACTGCGCGATGGGCTTCGTGGACTTGAACGAGGCCGTGGTGGCGCCCATTGCGATGTGGCGGATGGCGACGTCGAGGCGGCGCATCGGAGCGACGTCGACGGCCTTCGGGACGTTGATGCCGCCGTAGCGCAGGCGGGTGACCTCCTCGCGGGGGGCTGCGTTCGTGATGGCGTTCACGAAGACCTGCACCGGGTTTTCCTTGGTGCGCTCCGCCACACGGGCGAAGGCCTCCTCGACGGCCTTGTAGGCCTTGGACTTCTTGCCCTGGTACGTCTCGCTGCGCATGAGGTCGTTGATGAGCCGCTCCACGACGTGGACCTTCATCTTGGCGAAGCGCTTGTTGCCGTGGCGGGCGCTGTGGTGCATGACACCGACGGCCTCGAGGCTGATGTAGCGGGCGAGGCCCACGTCGGTGACCTCGATCTTGCTCGAGGGCCACTTGCCGAAGAGGGGCGTCTCGGGCAGGTCCACCTTCTTCGCGGTGACGGCGCTCTCCTGGACTGCGATCTGGGCGAGGGGGTCCACGGCTTCCACGACTGTGGCCTGGTCTGCTGGGGTTTCGTCGGGCATGTGGCTCACCGCATCGGCTTCTCGACCTTGCCCTTGACAAGCATGTCGAGGGAGACGTTGTTCACCTTGATGACCTTGAAGCGCACACCCGGGATGTCGCCGTAGGAGCGGCCTTGGCGGCCGCCGATGCCCTCGACGAGGACCTCGTCGTGCTCGTCGATGTAGTTGATGGCGCCGTCGCCCACGGCGAAGGCCGTGATCTGGCGGCCGTTGCGGAAGAGCTGCACCTTGACGCACTTGCGGATGGCGGAGTTCGGCTGCTTGGCCTCGATGCCGACCTTCTCGATGACGATGCCGCGGGCCTGCGGGATGCCACCCAGGGGGTCGGACTTCTGCTTGAGGCGCAGTTCACGGCGGGAGTAGTACCGGTCGGACCAGCGGAACTGCTGGCGCGACTTCTGGAGCTTGCGGGCTGCGTTGATTCCTGTCGGGATGTGGATCACCTTTTGGAGACGGCGCACCCGAAGGCGAACCGCCGGTTGTGTTCGTCGCCCCAGACGGGACCAGCGCCAGCCGCCAAGCTTGGCCGGTCCAGGCCAGGGGGACACCCTTTTCCGTGGAAGTGCCGTCGCCTCGAGGCCCACGCCAGCCGGGCCAATCTTCAGCCTGCACGGAGGCCGCGATGAAAAAGGAAGCCAAGGTCAGCAC
>JBHEMF010000030.1:0-10792 GCA_046352665.1 Thermoplasmatota archaeon | reverse complement strand
GGCATCAGAGACGGCGCCGAAACCGCTCCAGCAGAATCATCTGGGGAAACCTGCAACTCGTTCTCGTAACAACTGCTGCGCATTGGTGCAGTCCGACGACGGCGACCCGATCGACGAAGGAACGCACGACGCGAACGGCTAGTACTGATACGCACCATCCATTTTCTGTGGAATCGGTGACCCGCGAAACATGGCAGGCAGGAATTCCAAGACCACGCGGACGGACCACTTGCCCCTCCATCACCCTTAAGCGCTCCCGCCGTCCTCGATTCCACGTGACAGACTTGCCTTCCCCCCCGACCGACGGCGACGGCCACGCCGACGAGACGTTCTGGTCCGGCCTCGTCGCCTCCGTGAAGCGCCCCATCGACCGCCTCCTCGGCCGCCGCACGTTCGCAGGCGAGGCCGAGAGCGGCGCTGCCCAGGCGGGCCCGAAGCGCAAGGTGCGAGTCCTCTTCGTGGACGTCGGCAACTCCAGCCGCAGCCAGGTTGGCCAGGCCTTCGCCACGATCTACGGCTTCCACGCCGAATCCGCGGGCACGTTCCCGGCGATGCACGTCGCCCCCGAGGCCGTGGCGGCCATGTCGGAGATCGGCCTCGACCTCGCGGGCTTCCGTCCGAAGCCCCTCGACACGTCGCGTCTGGAGGCCTTCGACCGCATCGTCACGTTCGGCGACCCGCTGCCGGGCCCGTACCGCAACCGCCCCAACGTCGAGGAGTGGAACGTCCTCGACCCGCAGGGCCTCTCCGTCACGGGTTACGCCACGATGCGCGACGACATGGAGAAGCGCGTCCGCGCCTTGGCCCGCCGCTTCAAGGTGAAGCAGCCCGACCTCGTGGTCCTGCAGGGATAGCAAGGACGGGGCGGGCGTCCAAATCGCCACATCTGGACATCGCCGCAGCTTGCCGCCACCGGACGGAAGCCATCCAATGGGAAGCCATCTGCCTTCCCTGAGGCCCTCCTGGACGGGATTTTGCCTTCATCATTCCGGAAACGGTCCAAAAGGATGAAGAGCCCACACGTGCAGACGCCACCTATGGGCCACAAAGTCCTCTTCGTCGATGTGGGGAACTCCACGCTGGGGCCCATGGCGGAGGCCTTCGCGCGCCAACTCGGCATCGATGCCGACTCCGCCGGGACCATGCCCGCCGGGGAAGTGAGCCGGGGCGCCCTTCTCGCCCTGAAGGAGCGCGGCATCGCTGCCGCCCCAGGCCGCCCGAAGCGTGTCGATTTCCGCCGCCTCGGCGACTACGAGCGCATCATCGCCCTTGGATCCGGTGTCGCCGCGACGAGCCCCGACCTGCACGCGCAGGAGGAGTGGCCCGTGGACGACCCCGTGAACCTCGACTTCGCCGTCTATCGCCGTGTCCGCGACCAGGTCGAAGGCCGCGTCAAGGACCTGGCGCGCGAGCTCCGGGAGTGGTCGTTCCCGCCGCAGCCAGAAGAGCCGCAAGCGACCGCGCACTCGTGACCGGCGCCTTGCAGGCGAAGCCTTCGCAGACGTAGGCGGCAGCCCCGCCCGGCGCCCCCATCGCCTCCGTCCAAGGGGCCACCTTTGCAAGACCAGGGCGCACGGCGAGTGCGACCGTCCGTGGCGCGAACACCGCGCCCACGTGGCGGAGCATGGCATCGGCCTCCGGCCCTGCGCCGGCCACGACGACCTCGCGCGAGGGGCCGAGAGCCAAGTCCAGGGCGCAGAGCATCATGGCGTAGGCCGCGGGATGGCCGGAGAGGCCGGCAGCGAAGGCCGCGAGCGTCCTTTCGCCAAGGACGGTCCAGCGCGTCTCGCCCGACAGGAGCCCCAACCGGAGCAGCGCGAGTGCCGCCGCCGAATTCCCGGATGGGATGGCACCGTCGTAGCCCTCCTTGCGCCGGACTCCCAGGTCCTCGCCCCCCGACGGCGACCGGAAGAAACCTCCGGCAGGGGCGGCGAACCAAGCCTCCAGTTGGCCTGCGACTTCCAGTGCCCAGGCAAGCCAGTGCGGCTCGTACGTCGCGGCGTAGATCTCCGTGAGGCCCCAGAGGAGGAAGGCGTAGTCGTCGAGGAAGGCCGAATCGTCGCGGACGCCGGCGCGGAAACGGTGCCGCAACCCGCCGGGCGTGCGCATCTCACGCTGCAGAAAAGTCGCCGCCTTCGTCGCGGCCTCGACGTAGCGCGGCTCGCGCAGGATCCGGCCCGCCGCCGCGAACGCCGCGATGGCAAGCCCGTTCCAGTCTGTGAGGACCTTGTCGTCGAGGCCGGGCCGGATGCGCTTCCCACGCGCCGCAAGGAGTCTTGCCCGCAGTGGCGCCAGTGCCGCTTCTTCGGCGGCGGCGAGGGGCGTCTCGAGATGGGGGATGTTGGCGCCCGTAGTGCTGCGCGTCGCCTCGTCGTGGTAGTTGCCCTCCGCCGTCACGCCGTACGCCTTGCAGAACCTCTCGCCCGCGGCGCCAAGGACGCCGAGGGTCTCCGCCTTCGTCCACACGTAGAATTTCCCCTCGACCCCTTCGGAGTCGGCGTCCTCGGCGCAGCGGAACCCGCCGGCTGGGTCGGCAAGGTGGCGCAGCACGTAGTCCAGCGTCTGGCGCGCCGTCGCCGCGAACTCCGTTTTGCCCGTGACCTGGTGCGCTTCCACGAACGCAAGGGCCAGCATCGCCTGGTCGTAGAGCATCTTCTCGAAGTGCGGCACCAGCCATGCGCGGTCTGTCGCGTAACGGTGGAAGCCGCCGCCCAAGTGGTCACGAACGCCGCCGGCCGACATCGCATCCAGCGTCCTCTCCACCATCCCAAGCGTGTCGCGGTCGCCCGTGCGGTGGTGCCAGCGCAGCAGGAAGAGCAGCAGGTGCGGGGACGGGAATTTCGGTGCCCCGCCGAAGCCGCCGTGGGCGGCGTCGAAGCGCTGGCGCAGCATCGCCGCACCGCGAGCAAGCGCGTCGAGGCCGAGCGGGCCGGCAGCTTCTGCGACTGGCGCTTCGCCGTCGCCGTGGCCATCCGGTTCGCCGCGGACGTGCTGCATCACGTGCTCGGCCTGCCGCTCAAGCTCGCCCCGCCGGCCCCGCCATGCCTCCGCGAGGGTCGGCACCAGTTGCAGCATCCCCATCCGCCCCATGCGGGACTCCTTGGGGAAGTAGG
Source organism: Thermoplasmatota archaeon (assembly GCA_046352665.1). GTDB lineage: Archaea > Thermoplasmatota > E2 > JACPAO01 > JAHFTW01 > JAHFTW01. The sequence continues at coordinate 7,679 of JBHEMF010000030.1, read as the reverse complement.
TGCCTGCGAAGAAGGGCCTCTTGCCATGGGTGAGGACCGCCGTGAGCGGCCAGCCGCCCGACCCCGTCATCGCCTGGCACGCCGCCATGTACACGTCGTCCACGTCGGGCCGCTCCTCGCGGTCCACCTTCACGCAGACGAACGCCTCGTTCATGAGCCGCGCCACGGCCTCGTCCTCGAACGATTCGTGCGCCATGACATGGCACCAGTGGCACGTGGAGTAGCCGATCGAGAGGAAGACGGGCACGTCGCGGCGCCGGGCCTCCGCGAATGCGGCCTCACCCCACGGCCACCAATCCACTGGGTTCTCGGCGTGTTGCCGCAGGTAGGGGCTGGGCTCGGCGGCCAGGCGGTTCCCGGCCGGAGGTTTCACCACGGCGGAGGCAAGCAGGCTCCCGATTTGGGCATTCGCACGCGGCAAGCAAAAACTACCTAACCCATCGCCACGTAACATGAGGTGATGAGCACCCCGCATTCCGTGCACGAACTCCAGGAAGGCCTCGGCCAGACCGGCCGCTTCGGGGAGTTCTTCATCGTGCTCGGCATCCTCATCTTCGTAGGCGGCGCCATCCTCGCTTTCGTCGGCCACCACGATCTCCTGCACGATGGAACGGGGCTCGACGGCGGCAACTCCGATGCCGTCCAGGTGGGCTGGCTCTTCTTCTTCGAGGGCCTCGGCTTCACGCTGTTCGGCATCATGGTGATGCTCGCAGGCTGGGGCAGGCACCACGGCGAAGTCACCTAGCGCGCGGCGTCCTTTGCCCGGCGTGGGGGGGACACAGATTTCGCAGATCTGGATGGTAGAGTATCCGCCCAAGTTCAGGCGAAGGCATGCAGTCAGCCAGCAATGCAGGCGGATACCCTAGGGGAATGAAAATTTCCCCAGATGAATTTCGCCTTTTGGCATCGGTTTCGGGTCAATGCAACCGGCCGAAACCAAGTTTGCAACGACGGCCGCATCAACAGGCCACAATCGTTCCGACGACGGCGACTTGCTCCAAATGGCCCTCAAATTTCGGGGTCGATCCACCGATTGCACCGATTTCACCGAAGCGTGTCGTCCGGTCGGTGCAATCGGTGAAATCGGTGTTTCCAGTCCGTTGGCAACGACGGTTCAGTCGATGAAGTGGCCGCCGTCGTCGGACTGCAGGAACCCCTTGGCGCAGCAGTTGTTGCGAACACGTAGACTGGCGTTGCATGCGGCAGTTGAGCAGGCGCGCTGCGGTTTCCATGCGTTCCGTGGTTTCCGTGGCTCGGGTTCAGGCAGCGCGGCCTACCCGACCACCTTCTCCCACTTCTTGAGGTGCAAGACATCGCTCAACGTCTTTCCTCTCCGGATCTCCTCGCGCAACCGGTCCTCGCGCTCGTGCACCTCGACGGCGCGGTTCGCGACCTCCTGCGCCTCCTCCTGCGGGACGACGACCACGCCCATGTCGTCCGCCACGACCCAGTCGCCCTGCCGCACGGGTTGGCCGCCGCAGCGCACCTCGGCGCCGATCTCGCCGAACCCTTTCGGCTCGCCGGCGTTCGGCACCACCCAGCGGCTCCACACGGGGAACCGCATCGCCCGGATGTCGTCGATGTCCCGCACGGCGCCGTCCACGACGACGGCCGCGACACCGCGCACCTGGCACGAGTGGCTCGCGAGCTCCCCCCACATGGCGGTCTGTGTGCCGCGCGAATCGATCACGATGACGTCGCCGGGTTGGGCCGTCTCGATGGCCTCGACCGGCTTGGCCCAGTCGCCGTCGGCGGTGAAGACTGTCACGGCGCGGCCGGCGACGCGAACGCCTTGCTGTCTGGCCACGATGCCGCCGTCCATGGCTCCCTTGCGGTGCATGGCGTCGGAGACGTTCGACGTGCTGCAGCGCAGGAACGCCTCGCGGAGCTCCTCGCGGCCGTACTTCTTGTAGAGCATCGTGGGGACTACACTTCGGTCGCGCATGGCCGACTTGAGCCGCCGCGTCTCCGCTGCGATGTCGGGGGCCTTCGTCAGCGCGCCGCCCACGATGACGACACTTGCGCCAGCCTTCACGCATTCGCCGACGGTCTCCGAGTTGAGTCCGCCTGCCACCATGACGGGGATGCGGACGGCGGCCACGACCTTGCGCAGGACGTCGAGGGGCTTGGCGCCGCCCATCTGCTCGTCAACGCCCATGTGCAGCGCCACGTAGTCGCAGCCGAGTCGCTCGGCGTCCTTGGCGCGGGCGACCTTGTCCGCGACCGATATGAGGTCGAGGTAGATGCGCGCCCCGTACTTCCGCGCCGCCTTCACGGCCTCCTTCACGGTGGAGTCGCTGGCTGCCCCCAGGATGCCCACGACGTCGGCGCCAGCCTTCACGGCGACCTCCGTCTCGAAGGCGCCGGTGTCCATGGTCTTCATGTCGGCCACGACGGTCTTGCCGGGGAAACCCTTCTTCAGGGCGCGCACGGCCTCCAGCCCCTCGGCCTTGATGAGCGGCGTCCCCGCCTCGAGCCAGTCGCAGCCGCCGGCCACGGCCTCTTTGGCGTACTGAAGGGCGCGGTCGAGGTTCACCTCGTCCAGGGCGATCTGCAGGACGGGCCACGGCTCCGCGCGCTGCGGCGCCTTCCCGTGCGAGGTCTTGCCGGGTTTGGCCGGACCCTTGGGCATGGGCATTGCCACGCGGTGCAGGGCTTCAATCTTGGGGGCAGACCCGTCGGTTTCGTGGGTTTCGTGGTTTTCGTGTCCGGTCCGCGAAACTTAGGAGCCGCCGATGGCGCCGCTACGCAAGGGACGAAACACGAAAACCACGAAAACACACGAAGCTCGGTAGCTGGCTACTGCCCGCCAAAATCACCAAAACCACGAACCCGCGCGCCCGGGGGACGCCGATTCCTTCCGGTACCGCCATGAACCCCGCCGGCAATGGCCGCTCGTGCAAGCGACGGCATCCGACGGCAAGACGCTGCCCGAGCTCAAGGCCGAGCACCAGGTGGCCCCCCGCGGCCGCCTCGACGCCCCCGGCGAGGAGTCGGAGCAGTCGCCGTACCGCAATTACGTGCGCGACCTCATCCTCGGCCTGAACGACGGCATCGTCTCCGTGTACGCCCTCGTGGCCGGTCTCGCCGGTGCCGCCGCGCTCTTCTCGCCGCGGCAGGTGGGTGTGGCGGGGATCGCGGCCGCCATCGCCGGCGCCCTCTCCATGGGCCTCGGCGAGTACCTCTCCACTAAGTCGCAGGCGCAGTACTACGCCGCCGAGGCGCGGCGCGAACGGGAGCACATCCGCACCTACCCCGACCTGGAGAAGGCCGAGCTGCGGGAGATGCTCGAGGAGCAGAATTACCCGCCCGAGCTGCGCAAACCCATGATCGACCACATCGCAGGCAGCGAGGACCGCTTCGTCGAATTCATGATGCGCGAGGAGTTCGGCGTCGGCAAGGAATCCGGCCGCTCCCCTGTCGCGGCGATGCTCCTCATCATGGCCGCGTTCCTCGTGGGCGCCGCCCTGCCCGTCCTGCCGTTCCTCGCCGCACCAGCGAGCCACCCGTTGTGGGCCGCGAGCGCCCTCTCCATCCTCGGCCTCCTCGGGGCAGGCGCCGCGAAGGGGAAGATCTCCGGCTTGAGCCCCCTCCGCTCCGGCATCGAGATGGTGGTCTTCGGCGCCGTCGCCGGCCTCGTCACGTACGGGGTGGGCCGCCTCATCCCCGGCACCGGGTAGCCCATCCGGCGCGACGCCGCGGGCCGACCGTCGCACCCGACCGAACACGCGATAAGCCCGGACCGGCGTCCAGCGCCGTGAAGGAAGGGACCGCGCTGCTCGTGGACGGCGACAACGTGCCGCCCGACATCCTCGGCGCCATCCTGGACCGCCTCGAGCGCGAAGGGCCGGTGACGGAGCGGCGCATCTTCCGCAACTGGCGCTCCAGCCGCAACGCCGCGGCATGGGACGACGCGAGCAAGGCCTACGCCTTCGAGCGCGTCGATCGCTACCGCACCTCGGCCGGCAAGAACGCGAGCGACATCGCCCTCGTCGTCACCGCCATGGACCTCCTGCACGGCGGCTTCCGGAGTTTCTGCATCGCCTCCGGCGACACCGACTTCGCGCCTTTGATCGAGCGGCTGCGCCGCGCCGGCGCCAAGGTCGTCCTCGTGGGCCACAAGGGTGACGGCGGCATCCTCACCGACGTCGCCGACGAGTACGTGGACTTCCGCAACCTCGACCGTCCCGCGGCACCAAGGCGCGGACCCGGCGCACGCGCACCGCCGTCCCGCGCCCCCGCGCGGCAAGCCGCCGGCCGAAGGCAAGCCCCGCCCCGACCCGCTCCGGCGAAACGCGCAAGGAAAGCGGCCGCCCCGCCGCGGCCTCCAGCTCGGCAGTCCCGTCCCGCCCGACCGTCGGCAGCCCCCGCAGACGCGGGCCTTGACGACCTCCGCCTCGTGCTCCTGGACTCCTACGAGGTCGCCCGCACCGACGGCGAGGTGGACGAGCAAGGCTGGGTCGCGGTGGACCGCCTCGGCCAGATCGCGCGCAGCGTCGATCCCGCCTTCTCCCTCGGCAAGTACGGTGTGGGCAACCGGGCGAGCCTCAGCAAGGTCTTCGCCCGCCTCGGGACCTCGTTCGAGGTGCAGGCCGTGGGCCGCAGCGGCAACCGGCAGTACCAGGTCAGAAGGCGCGGCTGATACACAATCAAGCGAAGGCCTCGTCGGCAGGGCCACGATCGTCCGACGACGGCGTCCTGTTCCAGCCGGCCACTCTTTTCACGATGCCTTGACTTGCCGCTGCGGTTTTCGGCGTCACCGCAAGAAGGCCGAAACCAAGTTACGCCGGGCCACAATTCGTCCGACGACGGCGGCGCCTTGCAGTGACTGGCCCGCCCATTTCGAGGGCGCGCGAAGCGCGCCCTGATGCACGTGTTCGACCGTTCGGTCGAGGACGTCGCCGCCGTCGGACTTCAGGAACCCGTGGGCGCGGTAGTTGTTACGAAAGCGAGCGGCATTTTCCGCGATGCCTTGACACGTCCAACTTGGGTTTCAGCGCCATCACCTGGTCAGCAACCGGTTTCATAAATGTGACTGCGTCAGCAGGGCCACAATCAGTCCGACGACGGCGGCGCCTTGCAGTGACTGGCCCTGATGAAGTATTTCGGCGGGCGCGCTGAGCGCGCCCTGCTTCGGCACGACGGTTCGGTCGAACAAGTCGCCGCCGCCGGACTGCAGGAACCCTTTGACACAGCAGTTGTTACGGACATGATTTCTTGCAATTCGCTGTTGGACCGCAATCGGAAGATTGTTGCCGCACGCAGCCCAGCCCTCGCTTTCAAATACGCGCGTCCTGTCGCGAAGCACAACGGGGCGGTAACTCAGCTGGGGTGCCAGACTGAAGATCTGGATGCCAGCCCACCAGCTGCGCTTGGTGGATGGCGCGTCGTGGGGCCTGCGGCCCCACATAGCTCAAATATTGCAGTCAAGTCGCGAAGCACAACGGGGCGGTAACTCAGCTGGGAGAGTGCCAGACTGAAGATCTGGATGTCGCCGGTTCGATCCCGGTCCGCCCCATGCAGGTGAAGGCGGAGCGCCCGGCGCACCGAGACAGTCGTCCAACGAGACGTGACGGGCTGGCGATGCGCCAACACCCGATTTAATGCATTTTTCAGTCGCCTTTAAGCGTCCCCGGCCCCAGACAATGGTGCATGGCCATGCTTGCCCCCGCCGCAAAGCCTGCCATCCTCATCGGCTTGGCGGGCCTTGCCCTCGGAGCCCTGGGGATCGTCGCCTGGCGCGCCATGCGCCGCGGGGTGGAGCCCGCGGACCTGCTGCCCGCCGTCGATGTGGCAGGCTACAACGACGCCCTCTTGGCCCCGTAAGGAGTTGTACCATGGGAAAGACCGCATTCGGATTCCTGCTCGGATTCGCGACCGCCGTCGGTGTCGCGTACGCCGCCTACCGCGCACTGATCGCCCTCCCCGACATCGAGGGAGGCGAGCGCAAGGTCGAGCTGCGCCGCACGCACTAGGCGTCTTCGCGCCCGGCCCACCTTTTCTCAATCTCCCCTGCCGCAAGGCTTCGGCGGCGCAGCGCTTTTTCCCCAAGGATTCCGTGGATTTTTTACGCCGCCGCCACCCGCCGCGGCGCCAACTCTTAATCATGGGGCTGCCAATCCCAAGGCATGGCCAAGAACGATGGGCCGTCATTCGGCTGGCTGTACGTTGGGCTCGGCGTCTGCGCCGCGGTGGGAGCCGGGTACCTTGCCTGGCGGTATCTCCTCGACGAGAGCACGAAGGAGAACATCCGCAAGTCCACGAACGTGGCGCTCCGCCGCGGCAAGGACATGGCCGACGACGCGGCGACGGTGGCGATGGAGTCCGGCCGCGCCGCGACACGGGACGCCGTGACCCGCGTCCGCAACATGTGAGGTCCCGATCCCCCTCCTGTCTCCCTCCTGGCCCACGACCAGTGGCTTGATAGGGGAGAAGGACTGGCCGAAGCCGTGCTCGAGGTCACCTGCCGCGACGGCCGCGCCCGCATTGCCGCCTGGCGCTCCGGCACCGAGGTCCGCACACCGGCCCTCGTGTTCCCCGAGACGGCGCTCGCAGCCCCGCCGCCGTGGGCGCAGGTCGTCCTCACAGCCATCCCCGGTTCCAATCCAGGCAAGGTAGAACTCGTCTCTGGCGGCACCTGGTTCTACCCGAACGAGGCCGCAGCCGGGGGTTTGGTGGTACCCGCTACACCAACGGCGCTCTCGACGCACGTCCAGGTCCTCGACGTGGGCGACGAGGTCGCCGTCTTCCACGACGCCGGCGGCTGGGCGCACAACCCAAAGGCCGCAGTGCCCGCGTTCATCACGGCAAAAGTGCAGGCGACACCGGCCCGCCTGCTGTGGGCTCCCGCCCTCGGGACACCCTCCGACTACGCGCTCTGGGCTTACCTCGGCGTGGACGTCTTCGACGCAAGCCCGCTCCTCCTTGCCGCCGTCCGGGGCCAAGCCCTCACGGCGGACGGCCCTATGCCGGCCAAGGACGCCGCCACGGTCCTGGGCGACGGCACCGCCTGGGACACGGCCCGGCTCGTCGCGCACAACCTCGAAGCCGCCCGCCTCGAGCTGGAGCGCATCCGGCACGCCATCGCCACCGGCACGCTGCGTGCCTTGGTCGAGCGCCGCATCTACGCGTCAGCCGCCTCCGTCGAGATCCTGCGCCGCTTCGACCGCGAGCACCGATTCCTCGAGGCCGCGGCACCCCGCCACCGCGCCGTCCCCCTCCCCGCCATGACGCCGAGCCTTGGATGCCCGAGGTCGAGGCGTTCCGGCGCACGTTCCGCGACGCCTACGAGCCGCCGCGGGGTGCGCGCGTCCTCGTCCTCATGCCGTGCAGCCAGCGCAAGCCGTACAAGACGAGCCGCAGCCACCGCGCGATGGGCCGCGTCCTCGACGACTCCGGCATCCGGCCGCTCCTGCACGAGGTCATGATCACGAGCCCTCTCGGCCTCGTTCCGCGCGAGGTCGAGGACATCTACCCGGCAAACGAGTACGACATCCCAGTCACTGGCCACTGGAGCCGCGACGAGGAGGCCGCCGTGAAGGAGCAGTTGGCGGCGCTCCTGGAGAAGCAGGACTACGAGCACGTCGTCGTCCATGCAGGCCAGGCGACCTTCGACATCCTGCGGCACCTCCTGCCCGAGCATGTCCGCCACACGTGCCTGCACCACCCCACGAGCCGGG
>JBHEMF010000029.1:0-11187 GCA_046352665.1 Thermoplasmatota archaeon | reverse complement strand
GGCTGGAGAGGACGGCTTGCTTGCGTTCGTCGGGGACGTGCACCTTGTCCTTGGCGAGGGCGTAGCGCGGGATCTCGGCGACGAGCTGCGAGAAGGTCTTGCCCGTCGTCGCGAGGAGCTCCAGCATGAACGCCATCGCCATGAGGCCATCGCGGCACACCTGGTGGCGGGCGAACATGAGGCCGCCGTTGTCCTCGCCGCCGAAGATGGCGCCGTGCCGGATCATCTCGCGCGCCACGATGGGGGAACCCACGACGGTCCATTCGAGGCGGCCGCCCCCCATCTGGACGGCGTCCGCCACACAGGAACTGGACGAGAGTGCCGTGCAGACGACCGGGGCGCCTGCCTTGGCCGCGGCGCGGCGGAGCTCCCAAAGGGCAGCAAGGGCAAGGCTCTGGTCCCCCCAGACGTAGTCGCCGCGCTCGTCCACGAAGACGGCGCGGTCGGCATCCCCGTCCTGCAGGATGCCCAGCTGGGCGCGGCTCGACTTCACGGTCGCGATACAGCGCGCCGAGTTCTGGGGGTTGGGCTCGCTGGGGCGGTCGCGGAACGCGCCGTCAAGTGTTGTGGAGAGGGGCACGAACTGCACGCCCAAGGCGCTCATGAGGCGCGGGGCCGTCACACAGCCGGCGCCGCCGCCGGGGTCGAGGACGACCTTCAGCTTGGCGCGCCGGATGGCGTGCACGTCCACTTGCCGCATCACGGCGTCGATGTAGTGGTCCACGGCCCCGGACTCGGCTGCATGGCTGCCCACGTCGGGCCAAGTGACACTGCGGAACTTGCCCGAGCGGTAGATGGCCTCCACGGCCGCCTCCTCCGCCGGGGACGCCTCCGTCCCGTCCGGCGAGATGAGCTTGATGCCGTTGTACTCCGGCGGGTTGTGGCTCGCCGTCACGATGGCGCCGGCCGCGAAGCGCTTGTCGCGGGCGTAGAGCTGGATGCCGGGGCTCGGCAGGACGCCGATGTCCACCGTGTGCACGCCGGTTGCGTTCGCGCCGGCGCAGAAAGCCGCCTTCAAGTGGGGGCTGGAGGAGCGGGCGTCGGAGCCGATGACAAGGCGCGCCCCGACGGCGAGCCAGGAGCCCACGGCGCGCCCCAGGTTGAGGGCGAGCTCCGGCGTCATGGTCGAGCCCACGATGCCGCGGACACCGTTCGTGCCGAAGAGGCGGGACACGCCCGGGCTACACCGCACGGCCTCAAAAAGGGCGAGCCTCAGGACCGGAAACTATCTTGGGGCCGGCGCGGGTCCCCGAGGTGTGGCGGTGCCAAGCCGCATCTTCGTCGGCATCACGATGTTCGGCCTCATCTCGGCCCTGGTCGTGGTGCCGTTCACGGTGCTCGTCGTGGCTTGCGACCCAGCCTCGGGCTCGGCGTTCCTCGGCCAGTTCGGTGGCACGGACTGCACCGTCTTCAGCGTCGGCCAGAAGATCTTCCTCGGCCTTGCCAGCATCCTCACCGTCGCCTTCACCGTCCTCGCATGGCGGGCGCTCCTGGCGGGAGCACGGCGGGATGCGATCCGGCGGGCCCGCAGGCAAGAGGAATTGCAGGAAAAGGCCGGAAGGCCCTGACTATTCCTGGTCCACTGGGCGTCGTTCCCAGTGGCTGTCGGCGAGGCGCATGTACACGCGCTCGGCGGCATCGGGGGCTGGCCGGGCGGCGTCGGCGTCGGCCGTGGCCTCGTCGCGGACACTCCAGAGGTAGTGACGGCGGGCCTGGCCCTGCTCCCGCACCTCGATGCGGCGCACGGCGAGGATCTTCTCGTCCTGGAGGTCGTAGAAGACCTGGCGCAGGTCCTTGTCCAGGACCTCGTCGTCCAATTCCGACTTGCCCTGGAAGGCGTCCTCGACGACGCGGCTCACGGCCAAGGCGTCCTCGCGGACCATCCGCATCTTGTCCGAGAGCAGCCGGAGCAGGGCACCCATTCGGCCCGAGAATCAGGAGAGGCCAAGATAAGCATTGTGGGCCCTGCTGCGACGTTTCGGCGTCGTGGCTATCGCACGTCAACCTTCTCCAGGCAGCCCCTGGCGTCCGACGACGTCCACTTGGTCGGCCGAACCGTCAGCGCAACTCCCAGCCACGGAATCCACGGAAGACACGGAATCGGAATGGCACCTTCACGGAGCGCAGGTTTCGCCAGTCCAGGTGTTCGTAACAACTGCTGGCGAGGGGTTCCTGCAGTCCGACGGCGGCGTGCACTTCGGCGACCGAACCCGCCACCAAGCATTGGCACGGGATCTACGCGACGGCGGGCACGCCGTGGCCGGGCGCAGCCCGGCCCGGCGGTGTGTGGCGGCCGAACCGCCGCGCGAAAGCGAGGCGGAGGCGGGCACCGTCCCCGAAACTTGCCTCCAGGAATTTCCCTCAGGTGCCCTTCCCGGCGGCCCCTCTGCCCTGCTCGATTTCCACACTTTCACTCCACCCTCCGGCGAGGTTTCAACGACCGGAAGTCTTGTGGACGCCAATGGTCCTCGACCCGACCTTCCCGCTCCCGCCGGCTCCGCCTGCAGTCGATCCGGAGCCGCCCCGCAAGCGGCGCAAGGTCAACACTTCCACGAAGGGGACCCACATCGAGCTCCTCGCCATCAAGCTCCTCGAGGCCGAGGGCTACAAGGTGCACCGCTGCGTGCGGACGGGCCAGAAGCGGGGCCCATTCTACGTGAGCCAGTCCAACGACGTCTTCGGCTGCATCGACCTGGTCGCGAAGCGCCTCGGCCACCGGACGCGCTGGATCCAGGTCACGGCCGACAGCGGCATCGGGCGGAAGCGCAAGGAAATGGACGGGGTGCCGTGGGACCCGCAGCACGACGCCGTCGAGATCTGGCGCTGGGTCGGTGGGCAGCGCCGCAAGAACAAGGCGACCGGCGCCTGGCTCGACCGGCAGTACTTCCAGGTTTACCATTTCGACGACGGCTACGAGTTGCGGAAGGAGCGCCGCATCGCCGTGGCGCCGGGCAACGACACCATCCCCTCGGAGCCGTTCCAGACCGAGGCGCGCGAGATGGTGGCATGACCCAGGCGGTCGCACTCTCCGTGCACAAGCCGCTGGCGGAGCAGGCGTTCCTTGCCACGGCTGCCGCCCGCAAGGTCCGCGACGAGGTGATGGCTCGCTTGGCGCCGTTTGCCGCCACGGCCCAAGGACGGGAGAGACTGCGCGCCCTGCCTTTCCTCGCGTCGGCCGAGGAGGCGGAGAAGGCGGCCCTAGCCGTCATGGCGGACAAGGAGATCGCAATCCGCCTCGACCGCGACCGCGTGAAGGCCCTCCTCGGCAAGCTTGCTGCCGCGGCCGAACCGCCCACCCGCCAGCAGGCCGGCCGCCTCGTTGCCTGCGAGACCGAGGAGATCCGCGAAGCCTGGGAAAAACGCGGCCTGCACCGCTTCGCGCGCCTTGCGGGGCCCGAAGGCCTCCGCCAAGCGGACGGCTACGACCTCGTGCTCTTCCTCTACGAGGATGGGGCGCCGGTGGAGGTCGAGTCGCTCGTCGAGATCCCGGCCACCGCCAGCTTGGCAGAGGTTGCGCCCGAGTCGGTCCTCGCCTGGTTCCAAGCGAACCGCGCCGCCCTCGCCGCCATGTCGGAGCTTGCCGCCATCCTGGGCAAACCGTCGCAGGCGCCGGCGGCACTCGCACTCCTGGAAGAGGCGCAGCGCGCCCACACGACACCGCTTGCCCTTCGCCGCCACGTGGAGGACGTCCGCCTCGAAGTCGACCGGTTGGTCCGCGAGCGCACGGCAAGTGTCGTCGTCTCCGGCGCCGATGTCCTTGAAAGCCTCGGGCGCCGACTGCCGCCGGCACTGCAGCTTGCCGTCGATGCCGCACTTGCCGAAGGGGCCCGCATCCTGCAGGAACGGACCGGCCTCTCGCTCCAGCCCTACCTGGCAGGATCCCCGGTCCAGGTGGACGAGGATGAATTGGAGCGGATCGAGGGACAGCTTGCCGCCCGTGGCCACGTCGATGCCTTCGTGCGCCTCGCCCGCGCCGCCAAAGCCCTTGCCGCCTTGCGGTCCGGACTGGAAGGCGAGATGTCAGTTTGGCGCGACTTCGAGGTCCGCTTCGCGCTGGGTTGCTTCGCTCTCCACAACGACCTCCACCCGGCCAGGTTCACGTCCCGGCTTCGCTTCGACGCTTCCGTCCACCTCGACCTTGCCGGCGCCGAGCATGAAGGCAAGGCGCAGCGCATCGGCTACCGGCTGGGCGAGGACGCGCCCGTCGCACTCCTCACCGGCGCCAACTCGGGGGGCAAGACGACCCTCCTCGAACACCTCATCCAGCTCATGCTCATGGCGCGCATGGGTCTCCCCGTCGTCGGCGCCGGCGTGGAGTTGCCCTGGGTCGAGGAGGTCCACTACGTGACGGCGCGCCGCAGCCTCGACGCAGGCGCGTTCGAGTCGTTCCTCAAGGCGTTCCTGCCCGTGGCCTTGGGCGACCGACGGCGCCTCGTCCTTGCCGACGAGGTCGAGTCCGTGACGGAGGCCGAGGCCGCGGCGCGCATCCTGGGCTGCTTCCTCGACCGCCTGCACGGCTCCGGCAGCCTCGCCGTGGTCGTGAGCCACATGGCGCCGCAGATCCTCGCCCACACGACGGCCCCCGTCCGCGTCGATGGCATCGAGGCGACTGGGCTCGACGCGCGCAACCGGCTCGTGGTCGATCGCAATCCCCGCCTCGGCAGGTTCGCGCGCAGCACGCCGGAACTCATCGTGCAGCGACTCGCCGCCACGGCGAAGGGGCCGGCGCGGGAATTGTTTGCCGACCTGCTCGCCCGGTTCCAAGGCGTACAGGCGCCGGTGCGGCGCAGGCCTGCCAGGGAAGGGCACAAGTAAGGGACCTCCGTCGCCGGAGACGTGACGCGGCCGGCGGACGTGGAGGCGCTCAAGCAATTGGCGCTCCTCGGCGCCATGGACGACGCCGTGGAGCTCGCAAGCGGCGAGTTCGCGGCCCTCATCGCGCTGTCGCAGCAGACGGCGAGCCGGCGCCTCATCGAACTTTCCGAGGCCGGCCTCATCCAGCGCGAGATGGGGCTGCGCAAGCAACGCATCCGCGTGACCGAGGAGGGCCGGGCGCTCCTGCGCACCGAACACATGCTCTACCGCCGCCTGTTCGAGCACCAGGACCGCGTCACCCTCACGGGCGTCGTGAAGACCGGCCTCGGCGAGGGGCGCTACTACCTGAGCCGCGCCGGCTACATCACCCAGTTCGAGGCCAAGCTCGGCTGGGTGCCATACCCGGGGACGCTCAACCTCGAACTCTCCGGCCCCGAGGCAAACAAGCTGCGCTTCCTGCGCCGCAACCCCGTGCACACGGTCGAAGGGTTCCAGGCCGAGGGGCGGACGTTCGGCGGTGTGACGTGCTACCCCGCATCCGTGCGTGGGCCGAGCGGTGCCGGCCAGGGCTGTGCCGCGATCCTGCCGCACCGCTCGCATTACACGACGACGCTGGAGCTCATCGCCCCCGTGCGCCTGCGCGACGCACTCCCATGCGCGGACGGCCAGGAGCTCGAGGTCGTAGTGCTCCTCAAGGCCGAGCAGCGCGTCGAGGCCTAGCATGCGCATCGAGGTGCTCCGCCTCGGCCACCGGCCGCAGCGTGACAAGCGCATCACGACGCACGTGGCCCTCACGGCCCGCGCGTTGGGTGCCGCCCGCGTCCGCATCGCCGAGGAGGACCAGGACCTCGTGCGCACGGTGCAAGGTGTCGCCGACCGCTTCGGCGGGACGTTCGCCGCCGAGTCGGGCACCGGGTGGAAGGGGCCCCTCAAGGAGTGGAAGAAGGCGGGCGGCCAGGTCGTCCATCTCACGATGTACGGCCGGCCGCTCGCGGAGGCCGTGCCGCGCATCCTGGCGCGCAAGGGCGGCATCCTCGTGGTCGTCGGCGCAGAGAAAGTGCCAGGCGAGGTGTACGAGCTCGCGGACGAGAACGTCGCCGTCGGCAACCAGCCCCATTCCGAGGTCGCGGCACTCGCCATCCTCCTCGACCGCCTGCGCGAAGGGCGCTGGGAATCGGACGAGTTCCCCGGCGCCAAGCTGCGCGTCCAGCCGACGGCGCGCGGCAAGGTGGTCGAGGCCGTGGAGGACGCGGCACCATCCCGCCGCCAGGGTTACCTTTGAATGCCTGGCCCCGCTGCAAGTGTCGTGCGTGGACCTGACTGGCAACCCAGCCTGGACGACCCCGAGATCCAGGCCTACCTCCTGGACGAGGTGGGCGACGACGGCCTTGCCATGTCGAAGTACCTGCAGGAGCACCCCCACGTCTCCGGCGTGGACCTCCTCGAGTCCTACAAGGAGCAGAAGCCGAGCGCCGTGCGCAAGACCCTCTACCGCATGATGGAGGCGCACGTCGCCGAGTACGAGAAGGACACCGACTCCAAGGGCTGGGAGACGTTCTACTGGGACCTCGACCTGAACGAGGTGAAGCACATCCTGCGCCGCCGCTGGGCCGACGAGCTCCTGCACTTGCGGCAGCAGCTCAAGTTCGAGGAGGACCACCAGTTCTACTCCTGCCCCGACCAGCACCGGCGCATCCTGTTCGAGGACGCGATGGACATCAATTTCAATTGCCCTCTCTGCCAGAAGCCGATGCAGCCGGTCCGCACCGGTGAAGTGAGGAAGGCCCTGGAGAAGCGCATCGGGGAACTCGAGCCGTACTTCCAGGAAGCGCCCGTGGCGTCGCCCCAGGTCTGAGCCTTGCTCGCCCTGCGGCAGCGCGCCTGGCAAAGGCTGGTCGCGGCGGCACCGCCAGAATGGGTGCTGCGCCACTGCCGTGCCGTGGAGGGCCTGGCCGTCGCGATGTGCGACGCAGCCGAGAAGCAGGGCCTCGCCCCCGACCGCGGGGTCGTGCAAGCCGCCGCCCTCCTGCACGATGTCGGCCGCAGCAAGGTGCAGGACGTGCGCCACGCCAGCACGGGTGCCGCGTTGCTGCGCGCCGACGTGCCCCCTTGGGACGAGACAATCGTCCTGGCCGTCGAGCGGCACACGGGCGCCGGCATCGACGCCGCCGAAGCCAAGGCCTTGGGACTCCCCGTGCAGGACTACACGCCGCGGACGCTCGAGGAGCGCATCGTGGCGCACGCCGACAACCTGTACACCGGCGACCGCCGACTCACGATGGCGGAACTGCGCGCCAAGTACGAAGCCAAACACCTCCCCGCGGCGTGGCAGCGCATCGAGCGGCTGCACCGGAGCCTCGGGGAAGAGCTCGGCGTCGATTTGGAGCAACTGGCACCGGCGCGGCTCCCGCCTTGAACGCGCCCAATCCTTACAAATCCGGACCCATGCCAGCCCATGGCCGTGATCGAGAGCAGCGTCCACATCGACCGCCCCCTTGAGACCGTCTTCGACTACGCCGTCGACATGACGAACGAACTCGCCTGGAACCCAGGCGTCGAATCCATGCAGAAAGTCACACCGGGCCCCGTGCGACTCGGCACACGGTACAAGGCGAAGTGGCGTCAGAGCGGCCACATCGACGTCGAATGCACCGGCTTCGAGCGCCCGACGGCATGGACGTACCACAACGGCGGCCCAGTCGTTGTCGATCTCTCCATCCGGCTCACCCCCGAAGGCGGCGGAACGCGGCTCGTCGCGCGCTTCGAGGCCCACCCGCGTGGCCTCTTCCGTGTCCTGTTCCCGGTCTTCCTCCCCGTCATGCGCAAGCAGGAGAAGGCGAACATGGCGAACCTAAAACGCGCCATCGAGGCGCTGCCTGCCGCCGGCAAGCCGCTGCAGCTAGCGCAGGGTTGACATGTCATTTATCCGACTTGGCAAGTCCACTTTTTAACCCAAGCTCCGTCGCGCCGCCGTGCAGGGTCTTACGGAGTACGTCTTCAAGATCCGCAGCGACGACAACCTCCTCTGCCAGTTCACTGAGGAGACGCCGTCGGCACGCATCGTCTTGAACCTGCTGCGGCCCTCGGCGCGGGCCCCCGTCGAGCGCGCCATCGTCACGATCCTCGCCGACCGCCAGACCCGGACGCGGTTCCTCACGGGGCAGTTCGCACGCCGCTACGGCTCCTTCGAGCTCCTGTCCGAGAACGACGACTACGCCTCCGTCGAGATCAGCACGATGGTGCTGCAGTACTACCAGCGCCACGACCCCATCCAGCTCACGATCCGCATGCTCGGCCCGGAGACGATCTTCCATCCAGTGATCGTGGAGGGCGGCTCCATCCTCATCTCGGTGCTGAGCCCGAACCCCGCTGGCCTCGCCGCCTTCAACGAGTTCACGAAACACATGCGGCAGGTCGTGCCCGCCGACGACTTCAAGCTCCTGCACGTGGGCGAGTACCAGCCCGAGCTGCGCCTGAAGTCCAGGGGCAAGATACTCACACCCCGCCAGGTCGAGGTCCTGAAGATGGCGATCGCGATGGGCTACTACAACGACCCGCGCGCCGTCACGTTGGAGGACCTCTCCAACGCCTTCGGGGTGAGCAAGGCGGCCGTCCACAAGCGGCTGCAGACCGCGGAGAACGCCCTCATCCGTCGGCAGTTCGAGGGAGCGTGAACGCAGTGAACGTTCCCTCGAACAGTCATGAACGGACCATCCGGCCGCCTACGTGCGGCCGGCTGGGGTTCGAGGGCGCCTAGATGGCAGGGCTGCGCATGCGCGGCATCGCCAAATCGTACGGCGGCCGCCCCGTCCTGCGGGGCATCGACCTCGACGTCGGTGCGACGGAGACGGTCGCCGTCCTCGGCGCCAACGGAGCCGGCAAATCGACGCTCCTGCGCGTGGCAGCCACCCTCGCCCGGCCGTCCGACGGAATGCTGGAGGTCGCAGGCGTGGACGCCCGGGCCGAACCTGAGCAGGCGCGTCATGGGCTCTCGATCCTGACACAGGAGGCGCCGCTCTACCCCGAGCTTTCCCCTCGCGAGCACTTGGCGTGGTGGGCCCGCGCGCAAGCCATGCCCGACGCCGACCCAGATGCGCGGCTCATTCCTGCAGGGCTCGCCGCCGTCGCCCACCGCCCCGCCCGGACCCTGAGCCGCGGCCAGCGCCAGCGCCTCGCCCTCGCCATGGCGCTCCTCCCGGACCGCCCTGTCCTTCTCCTCGACGAGCCGTTCGCGGCGCTCGATGACGCCGGCGCCGCTTGGCTTGCCGCCGAACTGCGCGCCCGCCGCGGCCGCCAAGCCGTGCTCATGGCACTGCACGACCCAGCCCAGGCTGCCGCCGTCGCCGACCGCGTGCAACTGCTGCGCGACGGCCGGCTGGAGGCAGCGTGAGCTTCGCCGCCATCCTGTGGAAGGATGCACGGCGCGAGCTGCGCCAACGCGAGACCCTGCAGGCCGGACTCGTCCTCGTCCTCGCCTTCGTCCTTCTCGACCTCTTCGCGTTCCCGACGCTCGCCGGCGACGCGCGGGCCGCCGCCGCGGCGCTCTGGACCCCCTTGCTGTTCGGCGCCGCCGCCTTGGCCGGACGCGGTTTCGCCGCCGAGTCCGACCTCGGCACCCTCGACCTGCTGCGCGCCCTTCCGGTTCCCCTCGGGCACCACGGCTGGTCGCGGACACTCCTCAACGGCCTCCTCCTTGGCCTTCTCGCCGCCCTTACGCTGGGCGCTGCGGCGGCGCTCTTTGCCGTGCCTGTCTCCGCCGCTCTCGGCGTTGCAGCGGCCCTCGCCGTCGTCGGCCTCGCCGTGGTAGGAACACTCGCATCCGCCATCGCGGCGCAGGCGCGCAGCCGCGAGATGCTCCTTCCCCTCCTCATGGTCCCCGTGCTTGCGCCCCTCCTGCAGTCCGGCGTCGCGGCGACGCTCGCGGCGCTGCAAGGCGGGGAGCTCGCCGCCGCACGCATCCCCCTCCTCCTCATGGCCGGCTACGACTTGCTGGCAGCCGGCGTCGCATGGCTGCTCTGGCCCCTGGTCCTGGAGGGCGATTGATGCAGGCCGACGCCGCAACGGCTTTGCCCCCGGCGGCCTCGAGGCCAGCCGTGCAGCACGCGAACGCCGGCCGCGCCGCGGGATGGACGGCGGGGGCAGCGCTTGTCGCCCTCCTCGCACTCGCCTGGGCGACGTGGCTGCCGACACCCTTCGGCCCGGCCCCCGACTGGACCTGCCCATCGGCTGCGGCCACCTGCGCCAACGACGTGGCGGCACCCCTTACCCGAAAACTCCTGCTCTGGCACCCCGCGCTGGCGTGGGCCACGTTCGCGGCGTACCTCGTCACGTTCGCGATGTCCATCGCCTACCTCAACGAACGCCAGCCCCGCCATGACGCCACCGCGCGCTCCGCCGCCGAAGTCGGATTCCTCCTCAACACCCTCGCCCTCGTCACGGGAACGTTGTGGGGCATGCAGGAGTGGAGCCGCTCCGGGCAGAGCGCCCTCGCCACCGTGTACACGGAGCCGAAGGTCCTCGTCGTCGTCGTGATGTGGCTCGCGTTCGCCGCGTACCTCCTGCTGCGCCGCCTCGTGGACGACGCCGACCGCCGCGCCCGCCTCGCCGCCGCCTTCGGCATCCTCGGCTTCCTCGGCGTCCCCGCGAGCTTCCTCGTGAGCCGCGTCCTTGCCAAGAGCCTGCACCCCGACGTGGTGGGCCCCGCCGCGAACCCCGACGCCGCCCTCTCGTCCTACCAGGGCTGGCTCCTCGGCTGGAGCTTCGTCGCCATGACCCTTCTCTTCGTCGCCCTGTTCCTGGCGCGGCTCCGCCTGGCCCGCGCGGAAGAGCGGCTCGCCGCCCTGGAGACTGCATGACCGCCGACGCCACCACCGCCTTCCTTGCGTTCGCCGCCCTGTTTGCCGGACTTGGCCTCTACCTGTACCGCCTGCACAGCACCGCCCGGCGCATCGAGGCCCGCCTCGCCTCGCTCGAGTCGGCCACCGGAAAAGGCAAGACCGCGCAAAGGGAAGGGGCCCAGGAATGAACGGCAAGACCCGCCTCATGGTCGGTGCAGCGATCCTGCTCATGGGTGCCGGGACGCTCTGGGTCGCGAATCACAACGGAACGCTGCAGGCGGTCGATCCCCAGACGGGTGCGATGCGCGCGCGGATCGACCTCGGCGGCGCCAACCCGCGCACGCTCAACCTGCGCTACACCGACGTCTGGGTCAAGGGGCCGTCCGGCTGGCGGATGGTCGCCTGGCAGTCCACGCCTCTCCCGGCCAGCTAGCCCAGAATCTTCTCCATCACGATCACGTCGACCCACTTCCCGTCCAGCATCCCCTGCTCGCGGTAGACGCCGACGGTCCTGAACCCGCGCCGCTCGTACAGC
>JBHEMF010000028.1:0-11308 GCA_046352665.1 Thermoplasmatota archaeon | reverse complement strand
GGCCTATAGAACGTGTCGGCAGGCCGGGGCCGTCGCTGCAGCGCACCGCCTTCGCCGCCAACCGTGGGCTCATGTAGGATGCCGCGACCAGTACGGGACGTGACGCCGCGCCGCACCGCCGAAGGCAAGCGGTCTGGCGCAGCGCAGGAGCGGGTGCGTGTCCTCCAGGCCCAACTCGACGCCCTGCAGGGCCTTGCCCGCATCGGCTTCTGGGAATGGGACCCCTCCGCGCATACCGTCACCTGGAGCCCCTTCATGTGGGAGCTGCACGGGCTTGCCCCCCAGGCGGTGCCGCTGCGGCCGGCCGACGTCGTGCGGATGGTCCACAAGGACGACCGCGCCAAGATGCGCAAGGTCCTCTACGACCGGGGCTGGTCCGGCATCCCGCGCGAGTTCGACTACCGCATCTGCATCAAGGGCGACTGCACGGTCCTCCTGCACGCCCGCACGGAGGTGGAGCGCGGCCCCGACGGGAAGGTGCTGCGGGTGGTCGGCACGTCGCAGGACGTCACCGAGGAGCGGCGGCAGGAAGTGCTGCGCGAGCGGGAGTTCCTTGCCTCGATCGTGGACTCGAGCAACGACGCCATCGTCACGAAGGACCTCGACGGCACCATCACGAGCTGGAACCGCGCCGCCGAGGAACTGTTCGGCTACGCGGCCGGCGAGATCGTGGGCAAGCACGTCACGACGCTCTTTCCCCCCGGGCAGGAGGACGAGGAGTCGCAGATCATCGCGCACATCGCGCGCGGCGAGCGCATCGAACCGTTCGAGACGAAGCGGCGGCGCAAGGACGGGACGCTCGTGGACGTCTCCGTCGCCATCTCGCCGCTGCGCGACCGTGAGGGGCGCATCGTCGGCGCCTCGAAGGTGGCGCGGGACATCACGCCGCAGAAGCGCGAACAGGCCCGTGAGCGCGCTGCCATCGACCAGGAAATCCGCCGCCTCGACGAGATGCAGCGTTTCCGCGCCAGGTTCCTGAACGTGGCCGCGCACGAGTTGAAGACGCCTCTTACCCCGATCCGCCTGCAATTGCAGCTTCTCGCCCTGAAGCTCACCGACACGCCGGAGCCGATCCAGCGGTCCCTGGCGGTGCTCACACGCAGCGTGGAGCGGCTGCGGCTCCTCATGGACGACGTCCTCGACGCGGCGCGCGTGCAGGCGACACACCTGCGCCTCCGCAAGGAGCCCATGGACCTCGGCCGCGTCGTGTACGAGGCGCTCGAGACGTACGCCGCCGTGGCGAAGAAGGCCGGCGTGCAAGTGCATCTCGACCTGCCCCAGGAGGTGCCCGTCGTGGGCGACCCGACGCGGCTCCTGCAAGTCGTGAACAACGTCCTCTCCAACGCACTGAAGTTCACGCCGGCCGGCGGCACCATCGCCGTGACCCTGCGCGCCGACGGCGACTCCGCCCTGCTCACCGTCCGCGACTCCGGCCGTGGCCTGACGCCAGCGCAGCGCGACCAGCTCTTCCAGCCCTTCGCCCAGGTGCACCCCGACCTGGAGGCGACGAGCAAGGGCTCCGGCCTCGGCCTCTTCATCGTGAAGGCCATCGTGGAGCAGCATGGCGGCACCATCG
Organism: Thermoplasmatota archaeon; assembly: GCA_046352665.1. Lineage (GTDB taxonomy): Archaea > Thermoplasmatota > E2 > JACPAO01 > JAHFTW01 > JAHFTW01. The sequence continues at coordinate 9,732 of JBHEMF010000028.1, read as the reverse complement.
CGTTGGAGAGCGACGGGCCGGACCGGGGCAGTGTGGTGACCGTGCGCTTGCCGTTGCAGGGCACCAAGACGGACCGCCCCTCGCCAGGCCGCCGCCGCAAGCGACCTCCTCCAGCAACCGAGGAGTCGCCGATGGAGACGCGACCCGGCACCCAGCCGCGGCAGCCAGCCTCATAAGGCGCAAGGCGTAAGCGGCGGCTGGTCCCGTGGTGCCGCGTATCCTTGTCGTGGACGATGACGCGGACATCCTCTCGTCGATGTGCGACGTCCTCACGTTCGCCATCGACGGCGCGCTTGTGCAGGGGGCAAGCTCCGGCCGCAGCGCCATGGCCCTCTTGCGAGAGAACCCTCCTGACGCGCTCGTCACCGACTACCGCATGCCCGGCATGGACGGGCTGCAGCTTGCCGAGGCGGCCACGGCCTCGGACCCGGGCCTTCCCGTCATCATGGTGACCGCCTTCAACGACCGCGAAGTCGAGGCGCGCGCCGAGGAGATCGGCGTGCGGACGGTCCTGCACAAGCCGTTCGCCTTGGAGCGCCTGGTCGCCGCCGTCCAATCGGAATTGGGCGCGTAGGCATTGGCCGGTTTTATCACGGCTCCGCCATGCCGAGCCATGGAAATCGCGCAGAACGTCCTGGACCTCGTCGGCGACACCCCGATGGTGTACCTCCGCCGCGTGGCGGGCAAGGGGGCACGGGTCGCGGCCAAGCTGGAGATGGCGAACCCCGGCGGCTCCGTGAAGGACCGCATCGGCCTCGCCATGGTCCGCGCCGGCGAGAAAGCCGGCCTCCTGAAACGCGGCGGCACCATCGTGGAGCCCACTTCCGGCAACACGGGGCTGGGCCTCGCCATGGCGGCCGCCGTCCTCGGCTACCGCATGGTCTGCACCGTCCCCGACAAGGTGACGTCGGAGAAGATCGCATTGCTGCGCGCCTTCGGCGCCGAAGTCGTGGTCTGCCCGACGAACGTCGAGGCCGACGACCCCCGGTCCTACTACAAGCAGGCCGAGCGGCTGCGCGACGAGGGCGCCTACCTGCCATACCAGTACCACAACCAAGCCAACCCGGCGGCGCACCTCAAGACAACGGGACCGGAGATATGGAGGCAGACCGACGGCAAGGTGACGCACTTCGTGGCCGGCATGGGCACCGGCGGCACGATCTCCGGCACCGGCCGCTACCTCCACCGCATGGCAGCGCGCACGGGCAAGCCCGTCGCCGTCGTCGGCATCGACACGGTGGGCTCCGTGTACACCGAGTACCACAAGTCCGGCAAGTTCCCCAAGGACATCCACCAATACCTCGTGGACGGCATCGGCGAGGACTTCATGCCCACCACGGTCTGGTGGGACGAGATCGACCAAGTGGTGCAGGTCTCCGACGAGGACGCCTACCTCATGCAGGCCCGCCTCGCCCGCGAGGAGGCATTGTTCACCGGGTCGTCCGGGGGCGCTGCCGTGCACGCCGCCGTGAAACTCGCAGCGCGACTCCCCAAATCGTCGTTGGTCGTGACACTGCTGCCGGACACGGGCGAACGCTACCTCAGCAAGTTCAACGTGGAGTGGATGGAGAAGAACGGGCTCACGAAGGCGCCGAAGTATCTGCGCAAGGCAAGCAAGGGCCGCGGTGTGTGAGGGGTGGGCGTCTTGAATCAGCAGCCGTGGTCTTGGTAAAAATCAGACCCGGCGGAACGCTGCCCACTTGGTATGCCCGTCGGCTCCACGACGGGTCAGACGACCTTCCAGTCGGGGAGGAAGGCGAACCTTTCCCTTTCACCTACCCCAGAAACAAGAAGGCCGCCAGGAAACCCATGGAGCCTACGAGCATACGAGCGGTGTGGCGGAACCCACGGCGACGCAGCCGACGCTCCCCGCGCCAAGCTCGACCATCGACCCAACCCCTGAAATCCAGCCTGCACTTGCGCATGTGAATGGCCGACACGCAGCCTACCGACCGCATCGCCACCCGCTGCGTCCATGCCGGCGCCGTCCCTGACCCGGTGCACGGCGCAGTGAACCCGGCCATCCAGCTCTCCACGACCTTCCGGCAGCCGCTGCCTGCAAGCCCCCTCACCTTCGACTACTCGCGCGCCGGCAACCCGACGCGGCAGGCCCTGGAACTCGCCATCGCCGACCTTGAGCATGGCGCGACTGGCCACGCCTTCGCCTCCGGCCTCTCTGCCCTCGACGCCCTCGTGCGGACCCTGGACAAGGGTGACCACGTCGTCGCCGCCGAGGACGCGTACGGCGGCAGCATCCGGCTCCTGAACAAAGTCTGCGCGCGGCAGGGCGTGGAGACGACATTCGTGGACACGCGCGACCTCAAGGCGACGAGGAAGGCGATGACGCGCAAGACGAAATTGGTTCTCCTGGAGACGCCCACGAACCCGCTGCTGCGCGTCTCCGACATCCGCGCCGTGGCGGAAATTGCGCATGACAAAGACGCGCGGCTCGTCGTGGACAGCACCTTCATGTCGCCAGCACTCCAGAACCCCCTCGACCTCGGCGCCGACGCGGTGTTCCACTCCGCCACGAAATACGTCGGCGGCCACAGCGACGTCCTGGCCGGCCTCGTCGCCTGCAAGGAGGCTTCCTTCGGCGAGGAACTCAAATTCCTGCAGCTCGCGGTGGGCGCGGTCTGCTCGCCCTTCGACTCCTACCTGCTGCTGCGCGGGCTGCGGACACTGCACCTGCGCATGGAGCGGCACACGGCCAATGCGACGGAGATCGCGCGCCGACTCGCCGACCATCCCGCCGTGGACAAGGTGTTCTACCCAGGGCTCGCGACACACGAGGGCCACGACATCCACGCCCGGCAGTCGCGGGGCGGCGGCGGCATGGTCTCCTTCACCCTGGGCTCCGTCGAGGCGGCGCGCAAGTGCGTGACCTCGACGCGCATCTGGGCGCTTGCGGAGAGCCTCGGCGCCGTGGAGTCGCTCATCCAGATCCCCGCCCTCATGACGCACGCAAGCGTGCCCGCCGAGATGCGGCGGCGCACCGGCCTCGACGACGGCCTCGTGCGGCTGTCGGTGGGCGTCGAGGACGTGGAGGACCTCTGGGCCGACCTGGAGCATGCCATCGGTCCCTAGTCCTTAGCCCATGATCTCCATCACTTCGCCGCCCTCGATGCGGAACGGCCGCAGCTTGCGCGCGAGCTCCGCCGCGGCCTCAAGGCGGTGGCGGTGCTCCGCGAAGATAGTGTAAAGCGTGTCGCCGGCCGCGACGCGGTCGCCCGGCTGGCAGCCCAGGAGCAACCCGGCGCCCTGGTCGCGCGGCGAGCCGGCGGCGCGCGCGACCTGCACGAGGTCCGGGTTGTGGACGCCGACGACGAGGCCGGCGTCATACGTGTGCAACTGCAATGCGTGCGGGCCGGGTTCCAGGTCGGCGGCGCGGACGTCGGGGTTGCCGCCCTGCGCGCCGATGATCTCGCGGAACTTCGCAAGCGCGCGGCCGTCGGCCAGCGTCTCGCGGGCGCGGGCCTTGCCTTCGCCCATCTTCGCGGCCCCTCCCATCTCGAGCAGGCGGCCGGCGAACGTGCAGGCCTTGTCGATGAGCGGCTCCGGCCCGGTGTCGCCCTCCAGCACCTGCAGGGCCTCGCGGATCTCGAGGACCGGTCCGATGGCGCGGCCCACCGGTTGGCTTCCCTTCGACAGGCTCACCTGCACCTTGAGGCCGACGCGCTCGCCCACCGTGATGAAGTCGTGCGCGAGGCTCCGGGCCGCCGCCTCGTCCAGGACCTTGGCGCCGTCGCCCACGGGCAGGTCGATGAGGACGTCGGTGGCGCCGACGGCGACCTTCTTGGAGAGCACCGAGGCGATGAGCTGGGCCTTCGGGTCGAGGGCAAGCGGGTACTCGACGCGGATGATGGCGTCGTCGGCGGGGGCGAGCTGCACGCCGCCGCCCCAGGCGAGCACACCGCCCACTTCCTCCGTGATCTTCTGGATCTGGGCGGAGGAGAGCGCAACGGGGGTCACGACCTCCATGAAGTCGGCAGTACCGCACGCCGACGAGATGGCGCGGCTGGAGGTCTTCGGGATGAGGAGGCCGTGGCTCGCCACGATGGGGACCGCGATGGGCGCGTACTTGTTGCCGGGCACGCCGCCGATGGAGTGGACGTCCATGACGGGGCCGCGCCGGAAGCGGATGCGCTCGCCGCCAGCCACCATGGCGTTCACGTAGGAGACGATCTCGTCGGTGTCCATGCCATGCACCTGCAGCGCCGAGGCCCACGCCGTGACTTCGATCGCCGTGAAGGCGCCACGCGAGATGTCCTTCACGACCGACTCGATCTGGGCCGCGTCAAGGCGGCCGCCGTCGAGCTTGCGGCGGATCCACTGCACGCTCGTGGCGCGGCGTGCCAGGGCCAGGGTGACGGGCTCGCCCGGGGCGCCGCCCAACTGCGTTTGCAGCTCCTGCGAGAGGCCCGCCTCGCCTTTTGCCACAAGACTCGCCGTGGCATGGACGAGGGCGGGGGCGTCGGGCTGGGCGCCCATCGTGACCCGCACCCATTCGCCGGCATGCAGCCCCATGCGTTGGACGTCGTCCGGGTGCAGGAAAAGTGCCGGGCCGCTGCCCAGGACGTCGATCGGCCTTGCCGCAAGCGGTTCCATGGCTGCCTTACGCTTCGTAGCGGTACTCATCGGCCTTCCACCTCCGCAGCGCCGCCTTCAGCTCCGGCGCTTTCTCGCCTTCGAGCGGCCGGCCGGCGTGTGTGGCCTCGATCGCCTGCAGGAACGCCATGGCGCCTTTGCGGGTGCCGCCGGGGTGGCCGTGGATGCCGCCCCCCGCCTGCAGCACGACGTCGGAGCCGAAGGCGGCCACCTCGAAGGGGACAGAAGCGGGGTGCAGGCCACCGGAGGAGATTGCAAAGACTGGTTTCATGCCATGCCACGGCTCGCGCAGCGCGGCAAGGAGGTCCGCCAAGTCGGCGGGGTGCTCCATCTTCCCGGACGCCGAGCCGACGTGGAGCTGGTCGCTACCGCACAGGCGCGTGAGACGTGTCCAGACAAGCATCGAGATGCCGAAGTCGCGGCTGCGTGTGAGCGCTCCATGCATGGCGCGATGGACGTGGATCGGCACCTTGGCGGCCCGCCGCAGTTCGAGGAGCGCGTCCAGGCCCGAGGTGAGGACGTCCACCATGACACAGTTGGCGCCGGCCGCCTTGGCGCGGTCGAGGCGGGCCACGGCCTCGTTGGCGCCGGACGTGACGTTCACGGCGTAGAGCGGCCGCCGGCCGGTCTCGGACTTCGCCTGGTCGAGGGCCTCCATGACGAGCCGCGTCCGTTCGTCGAGCGGGCAGAACGCCTGGTCGGTGAGTGTCTCGTCGTCCTTGATGAAATCCACGCCGCCAAGGGCCGCCTCCTTCGCGACGGCCGCCGTGCCCTTCGGGTCGAGCCCGACCTTCGGCTTCACGATGGTGCCGCCGTGCGGCCGGCCATCCTTTGCCGTGCCGACGAGCCGCCGGACGCCGGCCACACCGAAGGCGGGGCCCGGGTACTTCTTGGCGAAGCCCGCCGGGAAGGCAAGATCGACGAGCCGGGCGCGGCGCAGGCTGCCGAGGCCGAACAGGTTCCCCGCCACGATGGCGAGGAAGCCGGGCAGGTTCTCGACCTCGAAGATGCCGAGCGGGTAGGCGACGACGGCGCGTTGCGAAGTCTTGTCAACGGACACGACCTCGCCTTGCAGCTCCTCCTCCAAAGATCCGGTGCGTTTCGGGATGGGCGTCCACGTCCCCGTCGTCTCCTCCATGGCGACCACGCGGGCGAGGTCCTCGAGGGGGAACGCGCCCTCCAGTTCGTAGGTGGCGAGGACCGCATCGCTACGGCTCGCTGGGGCCGCGGCCGGCGCCTTCCCCCGCGTCAAACGGCCACCTCCAGGCGGCGCAGTGCTGCCGCGACGGCGTCGCGGGGCGGTACTAGGCCCTCTTCCGTCACGAAGCCGGTGACGTGCTCGGGTGGGGTTCGGTCGAAGACGGGGTTGCGGATCCGCAGGCCCGCGGGGATGTCTGCAGCCGCCGCGACCTCGTCGGATGCGCGCTCCTCGACCACGACGGCGCCGGGGGCGTCCGGCGTGAACTTGATCCACGACGCCGCCGACCAGAACGGGACTTCCTCCGCATGCGCGCCCAAGGCCACCTGGCTTGTGCCGATCTTGTTGAACAGGCTGCCGTCGCCGGCCACCGTGTCGGCGCCGACGAGGACGCGGTCGATGTCCTCCGTGCGCAGGACGTGCAGGGCCGCCGAGTCCACGACGAGCGTCGTGGCGACACCGGCCTCGCGTAGCCAGCGCGCCGTGACGAGGCCTTGGCGGAAGGGCCGCGTCTCCGTGGCGAAGACCTGCGGAGCCTTCCCTTGCTCCTGTGCCGCGGCGAGGACGGAGACGACCGTCGCCGAGTGGCAGTGGGTGAGGATGCGCTCGCCGGATCGGATGGCGGTAGCGCCGTGCCGCGCGATGGCCTTCTCGCTCGCCTTCACCTCGGCGGCAAACGACGCCGCGGCCTCGAGTGCGGCGTGCCGTGCCTGGTCGGGACCTGCGGCAGCGGACACGGCGGCGAGGATAGGCGCCAAGCCGTGCCGGAGGCTCACTGCGGTCGGCCGGCTCGCCAACAGCGTCGCCGCGCCCTCCCGTGCCGCCGACTGGATGGCGGGAAGGTCGCCGGGCGTCGCGGCCACGCTGGCAGCGAGAGCCTTGGCGGCGGCGCAGGCGATGGCGGCGGCCCCCCGCACCCGCATGGCCCGGATGTCCTCGACCGCGGCAAGCAGGGGAGCGGAGGCCATTGCAACCCTTGCATTTGTCTTTGCCAATAGAAAAAGGTGGGTGGCGGCAGAACCGGGTCTTTCCGGCTTGCTTGCGACGGAACCACGAATTTCACGAATTCGCGAACGGCCTAATCCTCGTCTTCGTGCAATTCGTGCAATTCGTGGTCCTGCGCAAAGAACACGAACAAGATGGCCCGTTTGATCACGGGCGCAACACGATCTTGCCGAACTGCTCCGACTTCTCCATCCGCTCCTGCGCCTCGCGCACCTTGGCAAGAGGCCAGACGGAGTCGATGGGGACCTTGAGGCGACCCGAGCCCCACAAGGCGAGGGCGTCGGCGAGGTCGGCGGGCACCCCCATCGTGGAGCCGAGGATGGAGAGCTGGCGCCAGAAGACGAGGCGGAGGTCCGCTTCGACCAGGGGCCCGGTCGTGGCGCCGCAGAGGACGAGCCGGCCGCCGAGGGCGAGGCTGCGCAGCGAAGGCTTGAACGTGGCGGCGCCGACGGAATCGATGACGGCGTCGAACCCTTTCTTGCCAGTCGCGACGTATGCTTCCTTCGCCCAGTCGGGGGACGCCTTGTAGTCGATGACCTCGTCGGCGCCCAGGGCCTTCACCTTCGCGGCCTTCTCGGCGCCGCCGGTCGTGGCGCAGACCCATGCGCCGGCTTCTTTGGCAAGCTGCAGCGCCATGACGGCGACACCGCCCCCGGCACCCACGACGAGGACGCGGGAGCCGGGCCCGACGCGCGCCTTGCGCCGCACCATCTGCATGGCCGTGATGCTGGCAAGCGGGATGGCCGCGGCCTCCTCCCAGGACATCTCCTTGGGCTTGGGCACGACGTGCGTCGCTGGTACCACGCACTCCTCGGCAAGCCCGCCCCAGCGCGTCTCGCCAACGATGCTCACGTCGGGCGGGATCCGTTGCTCGCCCGTGGCGGGATCCGCCTCGAAATTGAGGCCTGGGTTCACGATCACCTCGTCGCCGACGCGGACGCTTGAGCCGGAGGCGACCTCGGACACGACGCCTGCGACGTCCGTGCCGCCGACGTGGGGCGTAGGCAGCTTCAGGCCGGGCCACCCTTCCCGCACGAAGATGTCGAGGTGGTTCAAGGCGCAGGCCTTCACCTTGATGCGGACGTCGCCGGCGCCGAGGGCGGGGGCCGGAAGGTCGCGCACCTGCAGGACGTCGAGGCCGCCGTGGCGGTCGAAGCAGGCGGCGCGCACGGTCCGCGGACCCTTCGCTACGTTATGAGGGCAATGGCGCCACCGGCAGCGTGAACCAGAACGTCGAGCCTTTGCCGGGGCCGGGGCTCGTCACACCCATCTCGCCGCCTTGCCGCTCCACGAGGCCTTTGCAGATGAACAGGCCGAGGCCCGTGCCGCGCTCCTTCACCCTGGCCGGGTCGTGCACCTGGCTGAACGGCTGGAAGAGGCGCGCCACCTGCCCGGCGTCGAGGCCGATCCCGGAGTCCGTGACGGCCACGCGGACGCGGCCCTCCTCGGCCGTGGCGGCGACGGCCACGGTGCCTCCCGCCGGCGTGAACTTGAGGGCGTTGCCGATCAGGTTGGACAGGACCTGGCCCAAGCGTTCGGGGTCGGCATGCAGGGTGGCCTTGGGAACGCGTCCCTTGGAGAGGCCGACCCCCTTCTCCTGCGCCAACGGCTCGAAGGACAGCAAGGCGGCGGCGATGGCAGGGCCGAGCGGCACGTCCTGGACGTGGACCTTCATGGCCCCCGACTCGAGTCGCGCCATGTCGGAGAGGTCGCCGATGAGGCGGTGCATCTGCGCCACCGAGCGCTGCAGCGGCGGGACACTCCGCTTGGGGTCGCCCTTGCCCATCTCGAGGAGCTTCAGGTGCATCTCGGCCGGTGTCAGGGCGTTGCCGAGGTCGTGCGCGATGGTGCGGGCCATCTGCAGGTGCTCGGCGTTCTTGCGCTCCAGGCTCTGGGTGGCGGCCTCGAGGTCGCGCTGGATGGCGAGGCGCTGTGTCACGTCCGCGGCGAGGACGAGGCCGCCGCGCAGGCCGCGCGCGAACGGGATGGGGGCGCCCGAGACGTTGAGCGTCCGCTCGCCGCCGGGCGTAACGACGAGCATGTCCATCGAGGTGACCCGCCCGTCGAGCGCCGCCTCGAGGATGCCGGCGCCCGCCGGGATGCGCAGGCCCGTCTCCGGGTTGCGCCGGTCGAGGCGGGCCATGGCGGCGTGGTACTCCGTCGCGCTGCCGGTCTCGCCGGGAAGGCCGAAGAGCCGCACCGCGGCCGCGTTCGCAAGGAAAGCCCCGAGACCGTCGGCCACGAGCACGGCGCTCGGCACGTTGGCGATGATGGCGGCAAGCACCGTGCGCTGCCGGTGCGCCAGGGCGCCGGACTGGAGTGCGCGACGGACTGCGAGGACGGCGAGGCCGAGGCACGCGACGGCGAACACGAGGAGCGCTGCGGCGGCCTCGTCGAACGACCGGTCGCGGTACAGGCGTTCGACCAGGGGCACGCTCTCCACGGCCCGGGTCGCATGGACGAGAAGGTAGGCCGCGACGCCCAGGAGCGATGCGAGGATGAAGGCGAGCCACCAGCGCCACCAACGAGGGAGGCCGAGCTCGCGCTCCAGCACCTGCAAACCCAAGTGGTCGGAGGCCATGCCGGTCGGCCCAAGGCCGCCCCGCCGAAAAGCCGCTCCGGTCGGCAATCAGGCGAGGAGGGGCCGCTCTTCGAGGACCCGGCGCACCTGGCGCTTGGTCCTTTCGGGGAAGTCCTCCTCGAGCATCCAGGCGAGGTACTCCGGGACCTCGGCGGCGGCGCGGCCCGCATGCCTGCCGAAGCCCAGCCGCACGGTGCCCGACTCGTCCTTCCCGAAGAGGTCGAACGCGGTGGGCACCCAGTGGTTCACGTACTTCTGGAGGATGCTCGTGGGGATCTTTCCCGCCTGCACGACACGCCGGAGGCCGGTGTGCCCCGTGCCCAGGTGGAACGCCTCCTCC
>JBHEMF010000027.1:0-11602 GCA_046352665.1 Thermoplasmatota archaeon | reverse complement strand
GTGTGCGACATCCTGCGCCGCGCGCTCGAGGACCCGGACCGGCCCACCGTCGTGCTCGCCACCGCGGGCACGCTCATCTCCACCGGCATGCGCGACCTCTTCGTGCAGATGGTGAAGGCCGGCTTCATCGACTGCTGGGTGTCGACCGGCGGCTGCATCGACGACGACCTCTACCTCAGCCTCGGCGGCCCGGTCGGCATCGGCCGGCCCACGGTCGACAACCTGCTCCTGCGCGACCACATGATCGACCGCCTGTACGACTCCTACATCGACGAGGACTTCCTGCGCGCCTGCGACGGCTACATCTCCTACATGGCCGACGACAAGGCCCTTGCGGGCCCCCGCACGAGCCGGCAGTTCATGCACCATCTCGGGACAAGCATCGTCGCGCGCAAGGAGTACAACGGACTCGCGCCCCGGAACGAGGGCGTCATCGCGGCCGTCGCCAAGGCGGAGGTGCCGATGTTCATCCCGGCCCTCACCGACTGCTCCATGGGCATCGGCTTGTGCATCAACCACTGGCGCCACACCCGCGCTGGCACCAAGAAGACGTTCTTCCACGACCCCGTCGCGGACAACTGGGAGATCACGCAACTCAAAGGCAACTCGAAGAAATCGTGCGTCATCTACTTGGGCGGCGGTGTGCCGAAGAACTTCGTGAACGACTGCGAGGTCGTCTGCGAGACGACGGAGTACACGGACCGCGAGGGCCACGAGTACGCCGTGAACATCACGATGGACCGCCCCGAGTTCAACGGACTCTCCGGTTCGACGCTGGAGGAGGCGCAAGCCTGGGGGAAGGTGCACCGCAACGCGACGAAGGCCACGTGCTACGCCGACGTCCTCCTCGCCTGGCCCCTCGTTGCCAACTACCTGCTTGCGACCTGCAAGCCCCGCAAGCTCCTGCGCCCCAAGTGGAGCGGCAACGAACTCGTGGAGCTTGGCGGACGGAAGATCGCGCGCCGCAGCGGCGACTTCGCGGCAGCGCCGGAGCCTGTGGCGCCCGGCCAGGGCAAGAAGCCCAAGGCCGGCAAGAAGGCCGTCGTCGCCACGGCGAAGTCCCGCTAGAGGACCATCGCAGACGCATTGGTTCGTCGCGTGCCAAGGCTAGTCGCGGCGCTCGATGGTCTCGATGCGGTGCTCCTCGTAGTCGCCGTAGCGCGGTGCCGACTCGACCGTGGTCTCGACGACGCGGGCGGGACGCGGCGGGCGCCCCACGCGCTCCATGTGCTCGACGTGCTCGTGGACGCGGCGGTCGCGACGGAACTCGGTGGAGATGCCGATCACGAACAGCCCGGCCAAGGCGACGAGGAGTGCGATCGCAGCACCTTCGGGGATGTTCTTGCGCAGGTCGGTCTGGTAGTACAGGATGCCGACGGCGATGAGGATGAAGGCCATCCCGGTCGCCATGAGCGCCAGCCTGGCGTTGTTCATGGCAAGAGCTTGGCTACCCTCCGATAACCAATGCGGCAACCCGGCATGCGCCGCCTGCCAGCCTGCGCGTTTCCGGTCGCGGCAACCTTTAACGGGCGGCGTCTCGTCGTATCGCCATGCCTTCCTGGCGCGCGTTGTTGGCCCTCTTCGTCCTCCTGGCAGGATGCACGGACCCCGGCCATGTGGCCTCTCCCTCAAGCACGCTTCATACAACGGCGGCGACGGGGGCAGGCAACGTTACACTGGTGACGCTCGGGCCCGCCGTGGATCCATGGGCGGCTGGGGAGACCGAGCGCGTGCTTTTCGACGGCACGGTGAAGGCGGGCGACTGCTACACGGGCGCCATGGCCTTCGAGGTGACGGGCGGTTACGTCATGGGAGGGTGCGCCGAGGTCCCGTTCGAGGATGGCCACCTCATCCCAGCGGGGACAGGAGCCATCCGGTTCGACGTGGACGTCTCGGCCGCGGTCCGGCAGGGAAGCTACTATGCCTTCCTCTACACTTCCGTGCGCCACAACTCTTCGCTGGCCGACCGCGAGGCCACCACCGAGCCGGTCCATTCCTGGACCTTCCCCCTCGTGGCCGACGAATGGGACAATCCGACGAGCAAGTGGACGCATGCCTACATGGGGCTCTGGACCGTCAACTCCGTGCTGCAAGGGGACGTGAAGATGCACGTGGCGGCGGTGCGGCTTGCCAATTGGACAGCACTGCCACCGGTGGACCAGTGGCGCTTGCCTGCCGCGCACAGGATGCCCCAAACCGGCGTCATGACGCTTTTGGACACGCATGTCACGTGGCGCGAGCCGGGCATCTCGGCGCGCGAGGCCGGTACGCCATGGCCAGCCTCACCGGCGCTCGCGGACCGCGTGCCCGCGGGAACGACGAGCCTCGTCGTGGCCGTGGCGTGGAATGGGCTTTCGGGGTGCGACGCCGAGCCGTGCGAGATGCTGGTCGATCTTTGGTCCGAGGCAGGTTACCAGAACGGGTACTCTCGCCTTGCCGACGACAAGGGGAAAGCCTTCACGGTTTACGTTTACAAGGTGCCGGACGAGGTCCTCACGGACCCGGATTGGCGCAACGCCACGGCGGTGCAGCCCGGTTTCGGTTTCTACACGAACCCCGACCAGTACGGCAACTGCCAGGAATATTACTCGACGCCTTGCCATCCGGCAAGCGACGTGCAGGCGGATCTGCACATCCTGGTGGAGGCGTGGCGCGGCGCCGTCGATCTCGTCGCCGTGAAGGCCCGGCTAGGGGCGGCCTGATTCACATCTCGACGAGGATGGGCTCGGGGTAGGGCTCGTCCCAGTCCGCCATGGCGCCCACGAAGGAGTCGAGGTCTTGGTCGGTGTGGAGGAGTCTCCAGTCTCCCTTGGAGCCTCCGTGCAGCTTTTGGTTCTGCATGGCCTCCCGTCTTGCCCGTTGTCTTCTTTAACGCCTGCCGGACAAGGTTCAAATCGAGGCAAGCTAAGGGCGCCCTCGGTCACGTGTGGGAGGCCCGAGATTGAAGGAACTGAAGGGGATTAGCGATGGCGCAACATGCACCTTAGAAGGCGTTTGCATACGGAAGTCCACCAAAAATCGCAAATCCAAAGCAATCCTGGAATCCCAGGCCTCCCACACGAAAGCCGAAGGCGTGTTCACATCTCGAGGATGACGGCCTCGGGGTCGGCTTCGGTGGCGGCGTTCGCGATGGCGCTGTCCACGAAGGCGTCGAAGTCGTCGTCGGTGTGGAGGATCTGGCGGGGGTTGCTTGCCATGCATCCCGCTGTGCCGCCGCCGGGTCATGAGGGAAGGCAAGAACGGCTGGAACGGTCACTTGCGCTGCTCGGCGTCCTCGAGGCCGCGCCGGACGCGGGGGTCGGGGCCGTCGAGTTCGGGGTCGTACGCCCAAGGGTCGCGGGCGCGGTGGACGCGCCAACCCCAGTACATCCAGAAGGCCAGGGTGACGCCCGTGTACGCAAGGAACAGGAACAGGATCCAGCCGCCAAGCGGCCCGGCGTTGCCCGCCACCGCGGCCAGGATGTCCAGGAGGTAACGGAACCCGATGCCGAGGGCCATGAGGCCCATAACACCGACCACGGCGAGGGCGCCCGCCCGGTCGCGGCGGCGCTTCAGGACCTCGACGTCGGCCACGTGCCCAGGAGGCGGGGCCGTTGGATAGGCTTGCGCCTGCGGGGCGCTTGCACGGCTTGACCAATCCCCTTTTCATCCGGCACGAATCCACGCCATGCCATGGCTACCCTGACCTGGGGGGACGTCGTCATCGTGGGACTCGTGGCCTGCGTCGGGTTCTCCCTCTTGTCGTATTGGGTGTCGGCCTGGATGTCCCGCAGGAACGTGACGGGGCAGCTCAAAGGCAAGCCGCCCAAGAAGGCGGGTCCGCAGGCCGCGCCGCCACCGGCCGTCGCGAAGAAGGTCTAGCGACCGCGAAGGCAACGGCCATACCGCCGCCCTGCATCGCCCCCGCCATGGGACTCTTCGGGCGCAAGAAGACCGAGACCGCCAAGGACCCCGTCTGCGGCATGGACGTGGAGCCCATGAAGGCCGCCGGCACCTACAACCACGACGGCAAGCCCTACTGGTTCTGCAGCAAGTCCTGCCTCGCCAAGTTCACCGCGGATCCGGCCCGCTACGCAGCCTGAAGCCGGGGCAGTTCTCCCAGTCCATCGCCCACGGGCAGGCCTTGCAGGTGCGAAGGATGGAACGCAACCGGAGCATCTGCATCCCCACCAGCACGAGCGAGAACGCCCCGGCGCCGCCCCAACGCCAGGCCAGCGAGACCGGGAGCAGGAACCAGGCCGCGGTGACGGCGCCGAGTCCGATGCCGCCCAGAAGCTTGATCGCGGCCCGCGCGGGGCGGCCCAGCCGTACCACGTAGGTCACGAGCTGCGGCGCCCCGAGCACGAGTCCCGTGGCAAGCAGCGGCCACGCGCCGACGCCTCTGCGCAGGAGCAAAGCCGCTCCGACCAGGCCGAGGAAGAGACCGGGCAGCATCATGGCGCAGCCCGAGCAGACCGCGAACCTGCTTCCAAGCCGGAACCGGTCCGACGCGAACCAGTCGCATAGCGGGTGGTGCTGCGCCGCCAAGGCCGCTGCCTTGCGGAGCCACCGCCGGTCGGTCACAGGACGTGCAGTGCCAGGCGGAAAGCACCCGGGACCGGGACGGCCATGACGAGGCCGGCCAACTGCAGGCGGGCGCCGTCGCCGGAGAGGGCGGGAGAGCCGCTGTTCGTGGTCTTGCACTGGCTGGGGTCGTCCTTGCAGACGCCGATCAGCTTCATCACGACCGTGAAGGCGAAGACATACACGAGGACGGAGATGGCGAGGCCCACGGCGCCAAGGATGATGCCGGTGAGCGCAAGGCCATCGCCTTTCATGCTGGGGTTCTGCCGGATGTTCTTGCGGGCCACGATGCCGAGGATGAGAGCGATGAGGCCGACGATGATCCCGATGTAAGGGCAGAGCCCGACGATGCCGAGCACCAAGGCGGCGATCGCCATGCCGGACGTCTTCTGGTGCCCTGGCGGGTACCCGCCCATTGCGGGCTGGCCCATCTGGAAGGAAGCGCCCTGACCGGGGGGGCCCATCGCCGGGGCACCCATGGCACCCATGGCCGGGGGGGCACCGGAGCCGCCGAAGCCGCAGCTGGCGCAGATCGGCTTGGCGCCGTCGGCGATCGTGTTCAACGTTCCGCAGCGCGGGCACTTCATCTGGCGGGGCATGGAGGGCTCCAATCCGCGGACCCTTGTTTCGCGCTATAAGGCGTTCGTCATGGAAGCGCGCCGTGGCGGGGCGAAAAAGGCCGGAAAACGCTGGCACCCCCTCGTCCCGGGTCCAGTCCGCGGGGGAATAATCCCTAAATAGGGGAGGCTTGTCGCCAAACTACCCGTCAGTAGGTGCCTCACCGGCGCCGCCAAACTGCCGGAGGTGATTCCCATCGCGGAGAAACCCATTGTCGAAGCCGTCCAGAAAGCCCTCGATGCCTCGAAGGCGCTGGAGCGCAAGTTCACGCAGTCCGTGGACCTCGCGATCCTCCTGAAGAACGTGGACCTGTCGGTGCCCAAGAACCGCATCGACGAGGACGTCATCCTGCCCAAGGGCCGCGGCAAGCCCGCCAAGATCGGCGTCTTCGCCGCCGGCGAGGGCGCCACCAAGGCCCGCAAGGTCGCCGACGTCGTGATCCAGCCCGACGAGTTCGAGGCCTTCACGAAGAACAAGCGCAACTTCAAGAAGACGGTCAACGACATGACCTACTTCCTCGCCGAGGCGCCCCTCATGGCCAACATCGGCAAGTCGCTCGGTGTCGTCCTCGGCCCGCGCGGCAAGATGCCCCGCCCGATCCCGCCCGGCAGCGACCCGAGCCCCCAGATCAGCAACCTTCGCAACACCGTGAAGGTCCGCTCCAAGGACAAGAAGGTCTTCCACACCCTCGTCGGCACGGAGTCGATGAAGGCCGAGGACATCGCCGACAACATCGAGGCGGTCCTGAAGCGCGTCGAGACCAAGCTCGAGCACGGCCGCATGAACCTCGGCTCCGTCTATGTGAAGACGACCATGGGCCCCTCCGTGAAGGTGGTCTAGCATGGCCGCAGACAAGGGCAAGCACAAGGCGCACGTGGCGCCGTGGAAGAAGGACGAGGTGTCGCGCCTCACGCGGATCCTGCTCGACAGCCCCGTCGTGGCCGTCGCCGAGGTCTCCGGCATCCCGGCGCCGCAGATGCAGCAGATGCGCCACAGCCTGCGCGGCCAGGTCAGCGTCGTCGGCTCCAAGAACCGCCTGCTGGCCATCGCCATCGCCGAGGCCGCCAAGTCCCGCCCCGGCCTGGAAGGGCTGGGCGAGAGGCTGCACGGCCAGTCCGTCGTGCTGGCCACCCGGCAGAACCCGTTCAAGCTGTTCAAGTCCCTCAAGGCCGGCGCCAGCATGGCGCCCCTCAAGCCCGGCCAGGTCACCCCCAACGACATCGTGGTCCCCAAGGGCCCGACGCCGTTCGGCCCCGGCCCCATCGTGGGCGAGCTGCAGAAGGTCGGCATCCCCGCCAAGATCGACGCCGGCAAGGTCGTCATCCAGAAGGACGCCACACCCCTGAAGGCCGGCCAGGCCGCCTCCCCCGAGCTGGCCGCGATGCTGGCCAAGCTGGAGATCCGCCCCGTCGAGCTCAAGATCGACCTGCGCGCCGCCTTCGAGAAGGACACGCTGTTCTTGCCCGAGGCGCTGGGCATCGACGAGTCGGTCATCTTCGGCCAGCTCGGCCTGGCCGTGCGCACGGCGCGCGAGCTCAGCCTGCAGACGGGATGGGTCACGGCCGACACCGCGGACGCGCTCCTGGGCAAGGCCTACAAGCAGGCCATCGCCCTCGTCCTGGAGAAAGGCCTCCAGGTGGACGACGCCGTGCAGCAGACGGTCACGGAGGACTACGCGAAGGTCCTCGCCTCGATCGGGAAGAAGGAGTCGGACCTCACGGACGAGCTCAAGGCCCGCCTGGGAGAGGCCGTGAAGATCCTGAGCCAAGTGGCCGCGGCGGCTCCCGCCCCGGCAGGCGGCTCGGCCTCGAAAGAGGAGGAGAAGCCGGAAGAGAAGGGAGTCAGCGAAGAAGAGGCAGCCGCCGGATTGGGCGACCTGTTCGGATAATACAAGGAGGAATGAACACACATGGAATACGTCTACAGCGCCCTGCTCCTGCACAGCGCGAAGAAAGAGATCAACGAAGCCCACGTCACGGCCGTCCTGAAGGCCGCTGGCGTCACCGCCGACGCCGGCCGCGTGAAGGCCCTTGTCGCCGCCCTCGACGGCGCCGACATCGGTGCCGCCATCAAGAACGCGACCGCCATGCCGGTCGCCGTCGCCGCCCCCGCGGGCAGTGCCGCAGCCGCCCCCAAGGCCGAGGAGAAGCCCGAGGAGAAGGGCGTCTCCGAGGAAGAGGCCGCGGCAGGGCTCGGCGCGCTGTTCGGTTAGACTGAGTCGCGCGGCGTAACCGCCGCGAGACGGCTAACGGCTGAGCGGATCCTTTCGGACCCAAATCTCACTTTCCCCCTCTTCCCTTCTTTTCTGGTCCCGTCGGCTAGCGGGCACGCCCCAGGCCAACGAACGTCCGAATTCTTCCACCCCCTCCCAACTTGAAAATCCCAGGCCCGCATCCTTGATCCGATGCCGCCGGTCGCCACCCTCACCGCCGTCCTCATCCCGGACGGCGAAGGCTTCGCCGCGCACTGCCCCGAGGTCGGTACGGCAAGCGAGGGCAAGACCATCGAGGAGACGGTGGCGAACCTGAAGGCGGCCACAGAGCTCTACCTGGCGGAGTTCCCCGCCGACCTGCCCTCCTTCGCCATCGGACGCCGGATCCTTGTGCCGTTCGAGGTGGCGGTCGGACACGGCTGAATGCCTTTTTGGCGGCCCAGGCAGTGCTTGCCCCATGCACCCCGGCCGACTCGAGGAGAAGTTCCTGAAGCAGGCCCGGCGAGGTCCCGCATGGTGGCGCGTGCAGAGGCAACTTTCGCTCGGCGTCGTGGCACTCCTTGCATTGGCTGGTGCGTATTCGCTGTGGGCCGCATGGGCCGACGGCGGAGAAGGCATCCTGGGAGTCCTGCTCTGGCTGGGCTTGGCGGGAGGTGCCGGCATCTGGCACATCCATGCCGAGCTAATGGAAGGGGCGGCGTTCTACATCGCTCGTGCCAGCGACAAGCCGGTGAGCGAGGCGCTCGGACCCGTGCGCTAGAACTGGCGGCACGTCCAAGTCGGGTCCCCGCCTCGCCCGGGCGTGGGACCTTTGGCCGGGAAGGTGGCCCTCGTTGCCGGAGCGACGCGCGGCGCAGGCCGAGGCATCGCTTTGGCCCTCGGCGAAGCCGGTGCCACCGTTTACTGCACCGGCCGCAGCGTCGCCGGCCATCCCGCCACAGGGACGCGGCCGGAGACTATCGAGGAGTCGGCGGCGCTCGTCACGAAGGCAGGCGGCAAAGGCATCGCCGTGCGGTGCGACCACACCGTCGAGGCCGAGGTCGCCGCATTGGCCGAGCGCATCCGCCAGGAGCACGGCCGCCTTGACGTCCTCGTGAACGACGTCTGGGGCGGCGACGCCCTCGTGGAGTGGGGCAAGCCGTTCTGGGACATCCCCTACGCGAGCGTCCGCACGCTCACGGAGCGCGCAGTGCTGAGCCACGTGCTCACGACGCAGAAGATGGCGCCGCTCCTCGGCATGGGCAGCCTCGTCGTCGAGGTCACCGACGGCGACGGCCTGCAGTACCGCGGCCAGTTCCTGTACGACCTAGTGAAGGCGACCGTCATCCGCCTCGCCTTCGCATGGCACGAGGAACTCTCGCAGCGTGGCGTCTCCTCCGTCGCCGTGACGCCGGGGTTCCTGCGCAGCGAGGCGATGCTGGACCTCTTCGGTGTCTCGGAGTCCAACTGGCGCGACTTCGTCGCCACGGAGCCGGACTGGGCGGAGTCGGAGACGCCGCTCTACGTCGGTCGCGCCGTCGCGGCACTCGCCGCCGACCCGCAGCTCGCCAGGAAGTCTGGCCGCGTCTTCGCGTCGTGGACCCTGGCGCGGGAGTACGGGTTCACCGACGCCGACGGACGGCGGCCGGATTGGGGCCGGCATTTCGAGAAACGGTACGGCAAGGGCTTGCAGAGACCGGCGGACGAAGGATTCTACGTCTATTGGGAAGGGCACGGCAGGATGATGGCTGCAGTCGAGGATCGAAAGAGGTCTGACGCTACCTAGCCACAAAGAGTGGCTGGGACATTTTTGGCTTCCGTGCCTTCCGTGTATTCCGTGGCTGGGTTCACATCGGCCCGCCCTTGAGAGGTCCCGTGTCGTCCCTGGCGGGCGGACCCAGTTCCTCGTTGGCGGCGACGATCTCCTCCGCCGTGTGGTGCGACTCGTACTCGTCCAGGAGGTTCACGTTCGGGTCCAGATAATCCGCCTCGTACACCTTGAGGACGGCGATCGTGACGCCAACCAGGAGCGGGCCGAGGAAGAGGCCGACGAAGCCGAAGACGGCAGCACCGCCCAGGACGCCGACCAGCACGAACATCGGGTGGATGTCGGCGCGGTTGCCGATGAGGCGCGGCCGCACGACGTTGTCCATGAAGATCATGACGACGAACGTGCCCCAGATGAGCATCGCGATGCCCTGCCACACGTGCCCCTGGATGAACAGGTAGATGGCCGCCGGCACCCAGACCATGAACGTGCCAAGGACGGGCAGGAGGGCGAGGATCGCCATGACGGCGCCCCACAAGACGGCGTTGGGGACGCCCAGCACCAGGAAGCCGATGCCGCCGAGGACGCCCTGGATGAGGCTCGTGAGGATCTGCCCCATGAACACGGCGCTCAAGCCGTTGCGCGCCTCGCGCATGAGGAAGTCGATCTGACGCCCGGGCAACGGCGCCGCCCGCCGGATGTAGGCGACGAACCTCTCGCCGTCCACGAGGATGTAGTACACGACGAACATGACGATGGTGATGCCCACGAGGAAGTCCGGCAGGGCCTGCACGAGCTGGTTGCCGAAGCTGTTGAGCTCGCCTTGCGCCCAGGCGGTGAATTCGTGCATCTTCGTCGTGACGGTGAGGTTGAGCTCGGTGTCGTTCTGCTTGGGGTAGAACGAGTGCAGGAAGTCGCGCGCCCACGGCTTCTTGGCGGCTTCCGTGACGAGCTTCTCCAGCGTCCCGTTCTGCACGGAGTTCGCCATGTCGGTTGCGTCCTTCGACATCGCGACGCCGATGCCAAGGAGCGGGAGCGTGATGAGGAGGAACAGCGTCGTCATCGTGAAGGCGGCGGCGACCTTGTTGGGGACGAAGCGCTCCCAGAACTTGTCGATGGGGAGCGCCAGGACGGCGACGAAGATGCCCGTCACGATGAAGATGAAGAAGTTCTCGAAGACGAGCCACGTCATGAAGAGCATGAAGCCCAGGATGAGGAAGAAGAAGACCTGGCTCTGCTTCGGGAGGGCGCGGCCGCGGTAGCGGGGCTTGGGCGGCCGGGGGTCCACGCGCGCCGCAGGGGAGTGGGGGTGAAAGCCTTCACGACGCCGTTCGGCGGCCCCGGCGGGTCACTGCGTGCGGGGCGGGGTGGCCTTCGCGGCGTGCTCTTCGCAGATCCTGACGAAGTTCCGGAACATGGTGCCTCCCGCCTGGGTGTGCTCCACCTCGGGGTGGAACGACATGCCGAAGAGCGGCCGTGTCGTGTGCCGCATGACCTGGACGGGGCAGTTGGCCGAGGAGGCGAGGACCTTGAAGCCCGGCGGGACGACGGAGACCTCGTCGTGGTGGCTCGCCCACACGACGGTCTTGTCGGGGATGCCGCGCAGGATGTCGTCGGGGTCGGTAATGTCGATCACTACCTCGCCGAATTCGGCGCCTTTCTCGCCGGGAGCCGCAGCACCGCCGAAGTGCTTCGCCATGTACTGGTGGCCGGCGCAGACGCCGAGGATGGGCACGTCAAGGCGGTCGAGGTAGTCGCTCACGGCTCCGAGCTTGCCGTCGAGCCCCACGCGCGCCCCGCCGCCGGAGAGGATGACGCCGTCGAGGCGGGCCTCCTCCAGGACCTGCACCGGCGTGTCGTTCGGCACGATCTCGGTGTCCACCTTGAGGTAGCGCAGCATCCGCCACTGGCGGTGGGTCCATTGGCTGCCGTTGTCCACGACCCAGATCTTCACGCGATCGGCCAGGCGCCGCGGCCTCATGAAGGCGTGCCTTTGGCCGAGCCGCCACCAGGAGGGCCCTTAGGAGGAGGGTTATAGTGGTTTGCGGGCAGCGCTATATCCCGGACGGTCCCCGAAAGGCAAGCGTGCGGAACGGGGTGAGCAGATGCCGGGCAAGCTGCGCGTAGGCCGGGGCGCCGACCTCGGCGACCGCACCTATTTCTTCGAGATCATCCCGGACCTTCTCGTCATCACGGGCTTCGACGGCTACATGCGCGACGTGAACACCGCCTGGCAGAACGCCGTGGGCTGGAGCCGCAAGGAGCTCCTCGCCCTGCCCTTCCTGGAATTCATCCATCCCGAGGACCGCACCCGCATGGCGGCGGAGCTGGAGCGCCTCAACGTCCGCAGCGTCGCCGAGCTGGCGGAGGTGCCCGTCGCGGTGCTGATCGGACTGTTCGGGGCGCGCGGCCGGACGCTGCGCGATCTGGCGCACGGCATCGACCCGCGCGGCGTGCAGCCG
>JBHEMF010000026.1:0-11699 GCA_046352665.1 Thermoplasmatota archaeon | reverse complement strand
CGCAGGCGGCGGCCATGGCGGTGCCGCACGGGACTTGGGCCCCTCCGTCGATGGTGACGTCGCTGGCGATGCCGCGCTCCGGGTGGAAGCGGGGCTGGCCGTTCTCGATGAAGCCGTACTCCACGGGGCCCGACGTGGAGTAGCCGTAGATGGTGTTGAAGTCGTAGTTCGTCTGCGCCGTCACGGCGGTCGGGAAGTTGGTGCCGCCGACCTTGAAGAAGCCAGGGTGCTGGACCTGGGTGTTGATGGCGAAGTTGTTGAAGATGTCGAAGATGTGGAAGTAAAGGCTGGTCGGTGTCGCCTTCGTGGGATTGTTGAGCCCCGTGCCGGCTGCACTGGCCGGCTGGGCGTGCGCCACAGGGACCAGGAACAGAACCATCGTGACGACGGCGAGCGATGCGGCCGCCTTTTTCCCGCGCATGGCGCCCAGTCCGCGGCGCTCGATTTAAGGGCTGCGGTCGTTTGGCCGAACTCTGCGACGGCCCCGACGGCAACAGATATGGCGGACGGCCCAAAGCCAGCGGCCAAAGGGCTTGGAATGCGCGGCGCCGCGACCCCTACCCGCTCCAGCCGCCGGTGCCCGCACCGACGTCCGCCGCAACGGCCACCGTGGTAGCAGGCGGCGTCCAGTCGAGGTGGTCGGCGACGATCTCCGCGAGGTCGCGCGCCACCATCTTGCCCTCCTGCCCGCTGAGGTTGAGGCCGTCCGTCATCATGGTGAGGCAGAAGGGGCAGGCCGTGGCGACCGTGTCGGCGCCGGTGGCGGCGGCCTGCCTGGCGCGGATCACGTTGATGCGCTCGGCCTCGTCCTTCACTTCGTACCAGAAGTTGGCGCCGCCGGCGCCGCAGCAGAGCCCCTGCTTGCCGCTCTGCGCCATCTCGAGCACAGGGAGGCCGTTGGCCTTGCGGAGGACGTTGCGGGGCGCCTCGGCGATGCCGTTGTGGCGCATGAGGTAGCAGGAGTCGTGGTACGTGACCTTCATCTCCTGGCCGGCCTTGAGCCGCACTTTGCCCTCGCCAAGAAGCCGCTCGATCAATTGCGTGTGGTGCACGACCTCGAAGTCGGCGCCGAACTCCGGGTATTCACGGCCAAGCGTGTTGAAGCAGTGGGGGCATTGCGCGATGACCTTCTTCGTGCCGTACTGGCGCAGGGTGGCGAGGTTCTCCAGCACCGACTGCTGGAACCGCCCCTCCTCGCCGAGGCGGCGCGCGGGGTCGCCGTTGCAGCGCTCCTCGGTGCCGAGGATGGCGAAGCTCACCCCTGCCGCGTTCAGGATCGTCGCGACGGAGCGCGTCACCTGCTGGTTGCGCGGGTCGAAGGAGCCGGAGCAGCCGATCCACCAGAGCCACTCGAACGACTCCCCCCGCGCCGCCTTCTGCGCCGCCGTCGGCACCACGACCCCGGGCGGGAGCTGCGCCGTCCAGTTGGCGCGGTCGCTGGCCGGGAAGCCGTACGGGTTGCCGGCGTTCGTGATGTTCACGAGCATCCGCGTCTGGTTCTCGTCGAGTTTCGACTCCATGACGAGGCCGCGCCGCATCTCCATGATGAGGTCCACGTGCTCGATGTCCACGGGGCAGGCGGTGACGCAGGCGCGGCAGGTGGTGCAGGACCAGAGTGTGGCCTCCTGGATGGCGGGGCCGACGCCGTCCGCCTCGGTGAGCTTGCGTGGCTTGTGCCCCGCGGTGGAGCCGCCGGCGCGGTAGTCGTTCCACATCTCGGCCTTGAGGTCCTGGATGAGTCTGCGCGGCGAGAGCGGCCGGCCGGCGGCGGTGGCGGGGCACTGCGACTCGCAGCGGCCGCAGTTGGTGCAGGCGTCGAGGCTGAGGCGGTCCTTCCACGTGAGGTCGCGGATCGTCGCGTAGCCCACCGGCGGGATGTCCGCAGCGCCCGAGGCCATGACCTTCTCGAGGTGGAACGGGGTCGGCAGGCCGGGCAGGCTCTGCCGCTTCGGGTCGTGGAAGTACAGGTTCAGGCTGGAGGTGAGGATGTGCTTGACCTTGGTCCAAGGCAGGATGGCAAGCAGTGTCGTCCAGAGCGTGAAGTGCGTCCACCAGAACAGGGGATAGACGGCAAGGAGCCGCTGCGGCGTCCACGAGGCGAACGCGACGCCGAGGGCGTTGCCGGCGTACGACCACGGCGCGTAGGTGATGCCATCGACTTGGACCTGGTAGCGCAGCCGCAGCGCCTCCAGCAGGAACCCAGTGACACCGATGAGGAAGAGGAAGACGAGGGCCAAGAGGTCGGCGTCCAGGCGACGGAGGGCGCGCGGCGCCTCCACGACGTCGGTGCGGTGCAGTTGCCGCGGCCGCTGGCTGTAGCGGCGCCAGAGCAGGTACCCGAGCCCGATCAGGTACACGAGGCCGAAGGTGTCGAGCGTGGCCTCGTACAGCAGGTAGTGGTCCCCGAACAGGAGCTTGCGGCCCAGGAGATGCTCGAACAGGTCCGCGTCGAGGGCCACAAGGAGCGTCCCCACGAACAGGACGGCGAACCCGAAGAAGACCCACGCGTGCAGCGTGCCGGGCCGCTTGTCCTGGATGAATTTTCGGTGCGTCGCAAGCCCGGCCACGAGCCGCGCGAGACCCGCGCGCCAACTGCCGGACTTCCACGGCCGCCCTAGCCGCCAGACGTGGACCATCTGCCAGACGCCGTAGCAGAAGACCGCGAAGGCGACCCCGCTCAGGACGTACATCCAGAACGCGGTGCCCTGGGGCATGAGGTCGAGGTTGGCCCGGCACGGCAGTTGCGGCGTCGGCGTGCACGCCATGGTCGGAGCGGGGAAGCTGGGGCGCGGCCTAAGGGCTTCGGGTCAGGCCCCGCCGGCGGCGCGCAGGTCTTCCTTGTCGGCTGCGTCGAAGTCCGTGGGCGTGCGGCTGAGGAGCGTGATGGCGCTCGATTCCACCTGGCAGTACATCACCGAGTTCTGGTTGCTGGAATGGTGGTGGTCGGGCTGGTTGTTGCACGTCGCGGCTTCATGGTCGTGCACCATGGGGACGCCGTTGTCCACGAGGCCCAGGGCGTGGCCGAACTCGTGCACGAGGACGGCCTGGAAGTACGGCTCCGGGGTGCAGACCGGCGCCGGCAAGGTGCAGCCCGCCTGCACGGACTGGCTGAAGATGGCGATGAGGTCATGACCGTAGGTGGCGCCGAGGACGCGGGCGCTGCCGCTGTCGTGTTCGGAGTGCCCCGTGAGGAACAGAAGGTGCGTCGCGACCGTCGTGCCCTCGGTGGCCACACTCTTGTGCTGGGCCGCGAACGACTGCACGTCGCCGTCGCTCCAGGACGTGTCGCTTGCCGGCAACGCCTCATCGACACGCATCTCGACGCTCTCCTTGTGCACGAGGGGAGCGATCCGTCCCTTCAGGAAGGTGAGGAGCGACGGCGACGGCTGCTGGCCCGCCGCGTAATCGACCTCGACCACCCATTTCGTGTAGTGGTCTGACGCAAGGTAGTCGTGCGGCGCCACTGGGCCCGTGTCGAAGCCGCCGAAGCAACCGGAGAATGCGAGGACGAGCAGGGCGGACGCCGCGGCGCGCATGCCACGCGATGACGGGCCCGCGCCTTATCGTTTCTGGCGCGATCGCCGACGCCGCCGCAGCCGTTTACCCTTTCAGGGACTGCACGAGCTTCGGGATGACCTGGTAGAGGTCGCCCACCACACCGTAGTCGGACACCTGGAAGATGGGCGCGTCCTTGTTCGAGTTGATGGCCACGATCAGTTTGGCGCCGCGGATGCCCGCCACGTGCTGGATCTGGCCGGAGACGCCGCAGGCGATGTACGCCTTGGGCTTGATGGCGTGGCCCGAGAGGCCGATCCAGTGCTCCTCGCCGAGCCATTTGAGGTCCGCCGCGATGGGGCGGCTGCAGCCGACGGCGCCACCGGGGAACGCCTTCGCCAATTCCTCGGCCAAGGAGATGTCCTCCTTTTTCTTGAAGCCGCGGCCGACGCCCACTACGACGGGGGCGCTTCCCAGGTCGAAGTCGCTGTGCGCCTTCTCCTTGCGGCCGACGACCTTCACGGGACTCGCCGCGATGCCGCTTGCGCCGACCGTGCCTGCGGGAGCGGCGCCGGCCTCGAACGCCTTGGGCGTCGCGGTGACGACGGCGTTGCTGCCGAGCGTGTAGGTCGCCTTCGAGTTGCCCGAAAGGACCATGCGCGAAACGGTCCAGCCGCCGGGCGCCGCCGACGAGAGCTCCAATGCCTCGGATGCGAAGGGCCAGTCGAGGTGTGCCGCAAGCCGTGGGCCCACGTCCTTGCCTTTCTTCGTGGCGCCAAGCATGACGAGGCTTGCGCCGCTCGACGTCGCCGCGGCGGCGAGGCCGAGCGCCACCGTGGCGGAGTCCTGGTCGGGGAGACCCTTGGCGTCGAACGCCTGCACGGTGCCGAGGGCCGCGCCTTTGCCGGACAATTCGGCCTGCAGCCGCGCGTCGTCGGACCAGACGAGGACGGTCGTCACAGGACCCCCTCCTTGCGCAGGGCGGCGACAAGCTGCTCCGCCGCGTCGGCGCCAGCGAAGAGCACGTTCTTCCGTTCCTGCTTCGGCGCCTTGTTGGCCGTCATCACCATGCGCCGGGCGAGGCTTGCGTCGTCCACGCCCAAATCGGACGTCTTCACCTGGCGGATGGGTTTCTTGCCGGCCTGCAGGATCTGCATGAGTGGAGGCAGCCGCGGCCGGTTGGCCTCGTCGTTGAACGTCGCGGCGGCGGGGAGAGGGACCTCGACGGTCTCGTCGGGCTCGCCGGCGCGCGTCGCTTTGAGCTTCCCGCCCTCCACGCCGAGGATCTCCTGCGTGTTCACGAGACTGGGCATGCCGAGGAGGGCGGCGACGCGAGGGCCGACCTCGCCGGCGACACGGTCGATGGAGACCTCGCCGGCAAAGACCAGGTCCGCGCCGTCCTTCTGCACCGCCGCGGCAAGCACCCGCGAGATGCCGGCGCCGTCGGTGTCGGGGCCCGTGATCACGACGGCCTCGTCGCAGCCCATGGCGAGGGGCTCCTTCACGAGGTTCATGGCGTTCGGGCCGCCGTTGACCGTGTAGGCCGTGACCTTCGTCGCCTGGCCCTTCTCCTTCAGCTTCACCGCGGCCTCGATGGCGTTCTTGTCGAAGTCGGAGACCTTCCACGGCAGGCCCTCCATGCGGGGCGACTGCGTTGCAGGGTCGATCTTGAGCTGGGTCACGTCAGGAGCCATCTTCACGAGGACCGCGATCTTCGCCATGGGTGGCGTTGCCGACCCGCCCCGGGGTGAAAAGCGTTCAGCAGCGCGCAAGCAGCCTGCACGGGTCCGGCCCCAGGTTTTTTGCCTGCGCGCGGCTCCCGGGCGGTCATGAGCGAAGTCGAGAAGCGCCTCGCAGCCGCCGGCCACCAGGTCCCGCCCCCGCCGAAGCCGGCTGCCGCGTACGTGCCGTGGACGCGCAGCGGCAAGACCGTCTATGTCGCAGGCCAGATCCCGGTCCTCGACGGCAAACCGGTGCGGACCGGCAAGGTGGGCCGCGACGTGGGCCTGCAGGATGCGCTGGCCGTGGCGCGCGTCTGCGCCCTAAATGCCGTCGCTGCCCTCAAGGATGCCTCCGGTGGCCAACTCGACAAGGTCCGCATCCTGAAGACCGTGAACTTCTGCAACTGTGCCCCAGGCTTCACGGACATCCACCTCGTCGCCAACGGCGCAAGCGAGCTCTTCGTGCTGGCCTTCGGCGAGAAGGGCAAGCATGCCCGCTCCTCCGTCGGCATGGCGGAGCTCCCCCTCGACGTGCCCTTCGAGGTCGAGGTCATCGCAGAAATCGAATAGGCGGGCCCATCGGCCGCCTTCGCCACGTCTTTTCCATCTACGCCGATGGCAAGCCGTGCTTGCGCCTGCCACTGCCCTACTGGCCGGGCTGCTGCTTGCCGGATGCGCCGTGCAGGGCGAAGTCCAGACGGCTGCTTCGGCCTCCAACCATTCGGGCGCCTCCGTGCTCCTCGTCCTCAAGGTCTGGGACCACAATGGGCGGCTCGTCTACAACCGCACCGCGAGCCTGGCGACGGGGATGGAAGCCATGCAGTTGGGGTCCATCGGAGGGCCGCTGCCGACCTACGGCAGCAAGTACTCGTGGTTCGCCCAGGCCGGGCCGCTCTCGCAACAGGAGGCAAGGTCGCCGCAAGGGGTGAGCGCTTGGAGCGTGGACGTCTTCGACGACCGCATCGATTTCGCGTTCGCGACGGCCAAAAGCCGCGCTACGTAGGCGCCGCGAAGTCGAGGCTCGCGGAGTTGATGCAGTAGCGATCCCCCGTCGGGTTTGGGCCGTCGTCGAACAGGTGCCCCAGGTGGGCGTCGCAGTTGGCGCACCGCACCTCCGTCCGCACCATGCCGTGCTCGCGGTCCTCCACCTCCTTCATCTTGCTGCGGTCCACGGCAGCCCAGAACGACGGCCAGCCCGTGCCCGAGTCGAACTTCGTGTCCGACTTGAACAGGTTCGTGCCGCACACCACGCACCTGTACATCCCGACGCCCTTGTGGTTCCAGTACTTCCCAGTGAAAGGCCGCTCCGTCGCACTGCACTGCGTGACTTCGTACTGCTCTTGGGTGAGCCTGGACTTCAGGGCCTCGTCTGCCTTCGGCGCCATGGCTGGGGATGTCACCGCGGCGGGCTTAGCCTTTTTCCCAGAAGCCGCCAGCAGGCAAGGGTTGATGCGGGCGCCGAAGATGGAGTGCGCGGCCATGGCGTTCACGCTCACCGAGGATGAGACGGCCATCCAGAGGGTCGTGCGCGAGTTCGCCCGCGACCGCATCGGCCTGGAGGCTGCCGCCCTCGCTGACCGCCATGACCGTTTCCCCGCGGACGCCATCGCCGCGGCGGCCGAGCTCGGCCTCACTGGTATCCTGGCACCGGATGGCGGACTTGGCGGCACGACCTTCGCGCTGGCCATCGACGAATTGGCGCAGGTGGATCCGAACGTCGCCGCGGCCCTGGTAGTGCACAACGCAGCCTTCGCCATGCTGGCGGCACTGCCTGCCGGGCCTCGTCGGGAGCAGCTTGCCTCGAGCCTTGCGGCGGGGGAGCTTGCGGCGTTCCTCGTCGCGGAGGAGGCCACCGGCAGCGACGCAGCGCAGACGGGCACTTTCGCGACACCAACGCCGGATGGCTACCGTATCACCGGCCAGAAGGTCTGGGCCGTGAACGCGGCCGCCGCCAGGCATTTGTTCGTGCTGGCCCGCGTCCCCGACAAAGGGCTCACCATGTTCGTGCTGCCCGCCGATGCGGCCGGCGTCAGCCTCGGCGAAGACGAGTCCCTGCTGGGGCTGCGTGCCGCCGGCATCCGCACGGTCTATCTTTCCGGCGTCCAAGTGCCCGCCGACGCCATGGTCGGTGCCGCCGGGCAAGGAGAGACCGCCATGCAGGCTGGCCGGCGCTGGATCCAGGTGGGAGCCGCGGCCGCCCTGTGCGGTTGCGTCGCCGGAGCCTTGTCGGCGGCCGCTCGTTTCGCCGAAGACCGGGTCCAGTTCAACCAACCCATCGGCTTGTTCCAGGCGGTCTCCGACGGCATCACGCGCATCGACGTCGAGCTTGCCGCCGCGCGTTCGCTGGTGCTCGCCGCCGCGGCGCAGGCTGGCGCGGATGGCAGCGTCTGGGCTGCGCGGGCCAAGGCATTCGCTGCAGGGATGGCGATCCCCATGACGCGCCAAGCGATCCGCCTGCAGGGGGGCACCGGTTTCATGCGCCACGGCGGCTCGGAGCGCTTCGCCCGGGATGCCCGTGCACTTCAGTTCCTTGGTGAGCCGACCGCGGTACAGAAGGATGAGATCAAGCGGTCCGTCCTTGACCTGCCCTTCCCGCCGGCGCCCTGAGACCCACCTCCTTCGTCATCGCCCCAGCAACGTCCGGGTGGGGATGAACCTGCGGGGGAGAGGGAGGCGAAACGACGCGGCACCGGCAGGCTTGTGGCACGGTGCCCGCCTCGGCCGCCCATGGCCCGCCGCACTCCGGCCTTGCTCGACTTTCGCAGCGACACCGTGACGCAGCCTACGCCTGCGATGCGGAAGGCGATGGCCGATGCCGAGGTCGGCGACGACGTGTACGGCGAGGACCCGACCGTGCTGCGGCTGCAGGAGAAGGCGGCGCGCATAGTGGGTGCCGAGGCGGCGCTGTTCGTGCCGACGGGGACGATGGGGAACCAGGTCGCCGTCTGGGTCCACTCAGGCCGGCAGGGATCGCTCGTGTGCGAGGACAACTGCCACATCGCGCTGTACGAAGGCGGGGCCGCGGCTCTGCTCTCGAAC
The DNA here is from genome assembly GCA_046352665.1 of Thermoplasmatota archaeon. Lineage (GTDB taxonomy): Archaea > Thermoplasmatota > E2 > JACPAO01 > JAHFTW01 > JAHFTW01. Next base: position 3,444 of record JBHEMF010000026.1, on the reverse strand, counting down.
GTGCTTTTGCGGACAGCCCGCAGCGACGACGGCACGTTCTCCCCCGCCGACGTCGAACGGCATTTTCCCCCGGCGCACGACGCCCATTTCGCCGCCGTGAAGGTCGTCGCCATCGAGAACACGCACAACTACACGGGCGGCAGGACCTGGAGTGCCGCCCAGACGGGAGCCATCCGCGACTTCGCGCAGGAGCGGAAGGCGAGGTTCCACATCGACGGCGCCCGCATCTTCAACGCCGCCATCGCGCGCAAGACGACGGCCGCCAAGCTCTGCGCCGGCGCCGACTCCACCATGTTCTGCCTCAGCAAAGGCCTCTCGGCGCCGGTGGGGTCGCTCGTCTGCGGCAGCGAGGAGTTCATCGCCCAGGCGCACGTCGCCCGCAAGACGCTGGGCGGCGGCATGCGGCAGGTCGGCCACATGGCGGCGGCCGGCATCGTGGCATTGGACACCATGGTCGAGAGACTGGCGGAGGACCACGCCAATGCCAAGGTTCTGGCGAAAGGGTTGGCAGCCTTGCCGGGGATCCGCATCGACCCCGCTGCCGTCGAGACCAACATGGTGATGGCCGACGTGTCCGGCACCGGCATGCCGAGCTCTGCGTTCATCGAGGCCGCGAAAAAAGTCGGTGTCCTCTGCCTGAACCGTGACGCGGGGCCGACGGTACGGTTCGTGACGCACCGCAACGTCGCGAAAGACGACGTCCGAATGGCTCTCGCCCGCCTGGAGGGCCTCGCCTCGTCGAGAGCCCGGCCCGTCCGGTAGGCGCTGCGCCAGGCTCTAAACCCCAGCGCCGCTGGCCTGGGCGTTGCCCGCCATCGTCTCCTGCTTCGTCGATTGCCACATCTTCCGGCGGCTCCCCGCGGACGGCAAGGGCCGTGACGAATGGCTCCTCCTGAAGCGTGCGACGCACATCCGCCTCGGCGGCTCCTGGCAGATGGTCTCGGGAACGATCGAGCCCGGCGAGAAAGCCTACGAGTGCGCTGCCCGTGAACTCGTGGAGGAGACCGGGCTCGTCCCGCTCCACTTCTACCAGGCGAGCTTCGTGAACCGCTTCTACCTCGCTGCCACGGACGAGGTCGTGCTGACACCGGTCTTCGCAGCCGAGGTCGCCGCCGATGCCGCCGTGACGCTGTCTGAGGAGCATACGGATTACGAGTGGGTGCCACCGGACGAGGCGTTGCGGCGTTATCCGTGGCCGGGCCAGCGTGAGGCCCTTGGCATCATCCGGGAGCAGTTCGTGCTGAACGAGGCGCGGCCGGAGAGCCGGCTCGATGCATTGCTGCTCGCCTCCGGCCACAATATGCAGCCGACGTAGGCTTCGGCGTCGGGTTATTGCATCCCATTTACGATGGGCTCGGCGTCGCCCTCGTAGGCATAGCGCTCGTAGCGTGATGGGGCGGCCTTGCGGACGCCTGCCCAAGCGCGTTCCGTCGCCGAGGAGTCGAAGGATCCCTGCCAGACGACGTGGCCGTCGGCATCCATGAGGGCTGGCAGCCGGTGGATCGACGCCGGCGCCTCCTCGGGGCCTGCGAGGTCGATCATGCGCAGCGTGACGCGGTGTCGGTCCAAAAGGAGGAGAAGCAGGTTGGCGGCTTCCTGGCAGCAGCCGCAGCCTTGCCGGCCATAGAAGGTCCAGGCCGGCTCCGTCCGGGTCACAGTTACGACTGCGGGTCCTCTCCTTATGGAGGATTGCGGGGAACCTTGAAATAGCAAGATTCGGGGCGCCGCGACGATTCGTGCGTGCGGCAGGCAGCCGTGCAGGCGCGTCGGCCGTGCCTTGGCACCCCTGGGCCGCATTGGTTTCTTTGGGGTGCGGTCGTCTCTTATCTCGGCGGTCCGTCGCCCCAACGTTGGACTGGACGGAGAAGCACCGCCCGCAGGGCCTGGCCGACCTGGTCGGCAACGGGCCCGCCGTGGCGCGGCTCAAGGCCTGGGCGCAGGAGTGGGTCGCGGGCATCCCGGCAAAGCGCGCCCTCGTGCTGGCCGGCCCGCCCGGCACCGGCAAGACGAGCGCCGCCTTGGCCCTGGCGCGCGACATGGGCTGGACGGCCGTGGAGCTGAACGCCTCCGACGCGCGCAACGCCGCAACGATCCAGCGTGTTGCCACGGCCGGGGCCGTCCACCAGACGTTCGCCGCCGACGGCACTTTCCACGGCGCCGGTGGCGGCCGGAAGCTCATCATCCTCGACGAGGCCGACAACTTGTACGAGCGGGGCGGCGACGGCGGCGAGAGCGAGCCCTCCATGTCGGACCGCGGCGGCAAGGCAGCCATCATCGAGATCATCCGGCAGGCGCGCCAGCCCATCATCCTCATCGTGAACGACCTCTACGCCCTGGAGAAAGGCTCGGGATCGGCGCTGAAGAGCCTCACGGAACTGCTGAAGTTCACGCGCATCAACGTGCGCAGCATGCCGGCCGCCCTCGCCCGCATCGCCGCCGCCGAGGGAGTCGTTGCCGACCGCGAGGCCTTGGAGGCGTTGGCCGTGCGAGCCGAGGGCGACCTGCGCGCCGCCGTGCGCGACCTGCAATCTGTCGCGACGGGACGGACCCGCCTCACCGCCAAGGACGTCGAGAGCCTGGGCAAGCGCGACACCACTTCGTCGCTTTTCGACCTCGTGCGGCACGTGCTCAAAGGGCGGAAGGTGGAGGACGTGCGGCGCGAGACGTTCGACGTCGATGCCACGCCGGAGGACCTCGTGCTCTGGATCGACGAGAACCTCGCCAAGGAGTACAAGGACCCCGGCGACCTCGTGGCCGGCTACGACAAGCTGTCGCGCGCCGACATCTTCCTTGGGAGGACGCGGCGGACGCAGGCCTATGCCATGTGGGGCTACGCCTCCGAGCTCTCGACGCTGGGCGTCATGGCGGTGCGGACGCACGAATACCGCGACTACGTGCCCTTCGGCTTCCCGCAGTGGCTCTCGAAGATGAGCCGCACGAAGGGCCTGCGCCAGACGAAGGACCTCCTCGCCGAGCGCCTGGGTCGGGCCACACACGCCAGCAAGCGCAAGACCCGCACGGAGCAGGTCGAGGCCTTCGCTGCGATCTTCCGCCTCGACCGCGGCTTCGCGGTACGGCAGACGCGGGAGATGGAGCTCACCGACGAGGAGGTGGTCCTCCTGCTGGGCGACGCGGCCACGGGCAAGACGGTGAAGGAGATCCGGGAGGCCGTCGAGGCGTTCGAGCCGCCGCCCGCCGGCGACGACGACGGGCGGGCAAAGAAGCCCAAGGCTGCGGCCGCCAAGGCGGCGCCCGAACCAGAGGAGAAAGCCGAGCGGCCCACCCCCAAGCCGGGGCAGAAAGGACTGTTCGGCTTCTGAGCCACCCGCGCGGCCCACTCAGAACAGCGCCCTCGCCTTCCAGCCCGCCACCGCCAGGAGCGGTCCGCCGAGGCCGTTGGCGGCCATGTTGGCCCAGGCCAAGGCAAGATGCCCGCTCCGCCAC
>JBHEMF010000025.1:0-11867 GCA_046352665.1 Thermoplasmatota archaeon | reverse complement strand
CCTCCTCGGTGAAGCGGGTGTAGCCGGCCAGGTCGGCGAAGGCGATCGCGACCTTCACGCGCCCGAGGTCGGCGTCGCCGTCCACGTCCATCTCCATGTGGCCCACGATGTCCTGCTCGAGGGCCCGCTGGAGGAAGCGCTGGTGGACGTTGTCCATCATCGGCGAGGCGAGCGGCAGCAGCTCGGCCGCGAGGCCGTGCATCTCCTCGGCCATCTCGACGCCGGACCAAGTTGAGACCGACGGGTCGTCGTAGGTGTTGAGGATGGCTCCCGAGGTCGTGTCCACGCGGTGGACATGGTCGGAGTCGGTGAGGAGCAGGTTGCCTTGGCAATCGAGGGCCATCGAGTAGATGGGGCCGTGGAACGTCGTGGGCAAATCGGGGAGCGGCCCGCCGCCGCAGATGTCGAAGCGGTGGACGACCGAAAGCTCGGGCGAATGGTAGAAGGTGCAGTCGTTGAGGTCGATCACGGAGGCGTCTGCGCCACCCGTCGGGTGCGACGCGACGGCCGCGCCCGCCGGGTTCTTCTCCAGCGTGCTGCTCCCGCTTGCGCAGGGCGCCACGAGGGCGTCCCCAGCCAACCGGAACGAGACCGACTCGGGACAGGTGTACCCCGTGCCGAACGTCCCCATGAGCGCCCCCGAAGTGTGGTCGAACCTGAAGATGTTGGGCGAACCGTAGTACCCCGTCACGAAGAGGTTTCCGCTCGACGGCTCGAACGTCGAACCAGTCACGTATCCGCTCACGCCGGTGACCAAACTGCCCTTCACGACGCCCGTTGAGGAGTAGTGGTGGACGCTGCCGTCGCTCTCGCTCACGAAGACGTCGCCGTTGGCGAAGGGCACGGCCGTCGCTCCCGGCAGGAAGGCGAGCAGTGCGAGTGCCGCCAACGCGACACCTGCGAGAAGCCAGACGCCCCGCGAGGCGCGCCTTTCCTGTTCCATCCTGGGTTGCGGGAATGTCTGGTTCACGAACTCACCGACGACCATGGCCGGCAAGGCGCGCCGCTACTTAGGTTTTGACCGCATGCGGGCCGTACCTGCAGCAAACTCCGACCAATTTGCGCCAGGACCTATCGAAGTAAAATTCTAAACGGCCGGCGCAGCCTGCAATTCCGTGGTCCGCGGGGCGGTCGTCGCATTCGTGCTGCTGGGGGGCTGCGTCGGGGTGGCACCGGCCGCGGAGGATGCCCGCGCGCACGCCGCGGCACTGGAATTCCCCGTCCTCGCCGTCCACCCGCACTCCTTCGAGCCGCTGGCCGGTCCCGTGCAGGTCGCGTGGTCCGGTTCCTGGTTCGGCATCGCAGCACAGACGGAGCCCGACCTTGCCCGCAGCACGCTCGTGCAAGGTGACGTCGCCTTCACGACCCGCACAGGCATGGGCTGGACCCGCCATGCGGTGGCCCCCGAGGCCGCGACCGGCGGCGTGAGCAACCGGCTGCAACTGTGGGACCTGCGGGCGATCCTGGCCGACCCCGGCGTGCAGGTGCATTCCTCCGTGGCAGGCGGTCGCGAGAGCTTCGAGGCCAAGGGCACCATGCGGCGCGGCGACGCGGCCCTCGCCGTGAACCTCACGCTCGTTGCGGAGGGCGGGCGCGTCGTGCAGGCGCAGGTCTCCTCGCCGCAGGGCCGCGAAAGCCCGTTCGACTTCGCGCCGTCACCCTCGCCTTTCGGCATTGCGTTCGCCCAGCCGCCGGAAGCGCTCGTGGCGCCCAACGCGGCCTTCGTCGATACCGGCGACGCGCGCGCCTACGACGCCCACTCGTTCGTGTCCGCCCTCGTTGCGGACTACCAGTTCCACCACGCGCAGCAACTCCCCGACGCCGTGGACGCCGACACGCTGCGCCTCGAGCTCCAGGTCGCAGGCAAGCCCTGGCCGCAAGCACCGTACGGCGACGGGGCCCTGCACTCGGCCGAAGCGAGCGGCCAATTCTCCTGGCGCAAGTGCGGATCCTCCGACGGCCTGTACACGGGGTACGGCTGGGACGGACCGCTCGTGCTGCGCGGCTACGGCGTAGGCTGCCCGTTGGCCGCCCCCCGAGCCAACCCTTAACGGCCACCCCCGCCTCCGAGGGACGGATGGGACCCGCCGAGCTTGCCCAGGCTGCGCCCCCGGCGCCCGTCCAGGCTCAGCCGCCGACTGCCGCGGCGCCGGCGAAGGGCCCCGAGGCAAGCCCCGCGATGCGGGCCTATTTCGAGTCCCTGCACGCGGAGGCGATGCGGGCCTACGCCATCGCGAAGCAGGCACGCCGCAAGGGCCGCGACCCGACGACTGAGGTCGAGATCCCCCCCGCCGAGGACCTCGCGGCCCGCGTCGAGGCCCAGGTCGGCCCGCCCGGGGTGGCGGAGCGCATCCGAGAGGCGACGCTGCGCCTGGGGAACCGCGAAGTCGTGTCCTTGCAGGTTGCGCAGGACGTCGCCGACGAGATGTCGCGCGGCGGGGCGTCGCGGGAGAAGGCGCTCGACCAGTCGGTGCGCACGGGGCTCAGCATCCTCACGGAAGGGGTCCTTGTGGCACCGCTCGAAGGCATCGCCGAGGTGAAGATCGGCGCCAACGCCGACGGCAGCGACTACGTGGACCTCTACTTCGCCGGACCCATCCGCGCCGCCGGCGGGACCGCGCAAGCCATGTCGGTCCTCATCGCGGACCTCGTGCGCCGCCGCCTCGGCATCGGCCGCTTCGAGGTGACGGACGGCGAGGTCGAGCGCTACAAGGAGGAGATCGCCGGCTACAAGGTGGAGGCGCACCTGCAGTACAACCCGAGCCCGGCGGAGATCGAGCTCATCGCGCGCAACTGCCCGGTCTGCATCAACGGCGAAGGCACCGAGCAGGAGGAGGTGACGGGCAACCGCGACCTGCCCCGCGTCGAGACGAACCAGCTCCGAGGCGGCGCCTGCCTGGTCATGGCGGAGGGCATGATCCTGAAGGCGCCCAAGGTCATGAAGCACGTCGAGAAGCTCCAGCTCGAAGGCTGGGACTTCCTCAACCAGTTCCTCAAGAAAGGGCTCAAGGACGAGGACGCGCCCGTCGGCGCCGACGGCATCCCCGAGGTGCCGCCCAACAACAAGTACGTGAAGGAGATCATCGCGGGCCGCCCGGTCTTCAGCCATCCGAGCCGGCCCGGCGGCTTCCGGCTGCGCTACGGCCGCGCCCGCACCGCCGGCCTCGCCTCGAACGCTTTCCACCCCGCCACGATGGCGATGCTGGACGACTTCCTCGCCGTCGGCACCCAGCTCAAGGTCGAACGGCCTGGCAAGGGCACGGTCGCGACACCCTGCGACACCATCGAGGGGCCGACGGTCCTCCTGCACAACGGCAGCCTCGTCCGCGTCCGCACCGTCGAGGAGGCCCGCGAGCTGCGGCCCGCCGTGCGCGAGATCGTGGACGTGGGCGAGATCCTCATCCCGTTCGGCGAATTCGCGGAGAACAACGCGTCCCTGCCGCGCTCGAGCTGGGTGTGGGAGTGGTGGGCGCAGGAGCACGCCAAGGCCGGCGGCGTCCCCGACGCGCACCCGACGGGGACACTCTCCGGCGCCGAGATGGTGCGCCTTGCCGAATCCACCGGTGTCCCGCTCCACCCCGACGGGACACTCCTCTGGCACGACGTCACCGCCGTCGAGATGCGTGATCTGGGCGCCTGGGCGCTACGCAACGGCTACGTCGAGGGCGGAACGCTCTGGCTCCCCGCGGAGCCTGCGATGAAGGAGACGCTCGTCAAGCTCCTGGCGCTGCACCGCGCCGAAGGCGCCCGCATCGCGGTCGAGGAAGCGCTTGCCTTGCCGCTCCTGCGCGGCCTCGGGCTGGACATCGGCGAAGCCGACGCCGACGGCGGCCGCCCCGTCGCCGACACCGAGCGCCGCCGCATCCTCTTCGACCCCTGCCAGCCCGATCTCCCACCGCGCTATCCGACAGTCGAACTTGCGTCGCGCCTCTCTGGCTTCAAGGTGATGCCGCGGGCGCCGTTCCGTGTCGGCGGCCGCATGGGGCGCCCCGAGAAGGCGGACTCCCGCAGGATGGCGCCGCCGCCGCACGGCCTCTTCCCGCTGGGCGGCGCCGGTGGCCTGCAGCGCCTGGTCCGCGATGCGGCGGCGACGGGCACCATCCAGGTCGAGGTCGGCGAGCGGCGCTGCCAGGCGTGCGGCCGGAAGGGGTGGCGGACGTTCTGCGACTGCGGCGGCCACACCGACGCCCTCACCCGCCCCCCGCGGCAGAAGGGTGCCGCGTTCCAGGAGCGCGAGACGACGGGCATCGACCTGCGGACCGAACTGGACCGGGCGCGGCTCGCGCTGCAGCTCGACCGCCTGCCCGAGACCGTGAAGGGCGTCCAGGGTGTCATCAACGCGGACAAGGTCCCCGAGCCGCTCGAGAAGGCTCTCCTGCGCGCCCGCAACGGCATCTACGTGTTCAAGGACGGCACCGTCCGCTTCGACATGACGGACGTGCCGCTCACCCATTTCCGTCCGCGGGAGATCGGCGCCCCGGTCGCACGCCTGGCCGAGCTCGGCTACACGCACGACATGGACGGAGCCCCGCTCGAGCGCGACGACCAGGTTCTCGAGCTCCGCGTGCAGGACATCGTCGTGGCCGACGCGTGCGGCGACTACCTCCTGAAGACGGCGAAGTACATGGACGAGCTCCTCGTCCGCTTCTACGGCCTCAAGCCCTACTACAACCTGGGGCATAGGCGCGACCTCATCGGCCACCTCGCGATCGGGCTCGCCCCGCACACGTCGGGCGGCGTGCTGTGCCGCATCATCGGGTTCACCAAGGCGCAGTGCCACTTCGGGCATCCGTATTTCCATGCAGCAAAGAGGCGCAACTGCCTCCACCCACTCACTCGCATTCACTTGCGGCGAAAGCAGCAGGACACCGTCATCACCATTGAGGAATTGTTCGCTTCAGCTTCTAGCGAGGCGGAAGAAATCCTCGATGACGGCTCCATTGTCCGAAGGTTGTCGGATGCCGAGGTGCCAAGCCTGTCTCCTGACCTCCTCCAATGCGACGCCAAACCAATCGTGTCAGTGCGAAAGGTGCCCTCCCCCGACCATCTCCTTCGCCTCGTGACGGAGGAAGACCAGGAAATCCTCTGCTCAGCCGGTCATCGGATGGAGGTTGTTCGGCATGGTAGGTTGGTGAAAATCGAGGCTCATGCGGTCCAGGTTGGAGACTTTGTCCCAAGTGTTGCGATGTACCAAGGTCGCCCGTTTCAGACGAAGGAATGCATCTTGGTAAAGGAACATGTAGAATCTGCGACTGCTTGGCTGTATGACGTTGAGGTCGCCGATTACCACAACCTGACCCTAGCCAACGGAGTGGTCACATCCAACTGCGACGGCGACGAGGACGCCGTCCTCCTCCTGTTGGACGGCCTCGTGAACTTCAGCCGCAAGTACGTCCCCGACAAGCGCGGCGGCCTCATGGACCTGCCACTCGTCCTCTCCACGCGCCTCGACCCGCACGAAGTGGACAAGGAGGCCCACAGCGTGGACACGCTGCGCCGCTACCCGCTCGAGTTCTACGAGGCCACGTGCCGCCACGCCCCCGCCAAGGAGGTCGCAAAGAGGATGGGGCTCGTGGAGTCCCGCATCGGCAAGCCCGAGCAGTACGAGGGGTTCGGCTTCACGCACGACACGGCCGACATCAACGCCGGTCCCGCCGCCTCCAGCTACAAGACGCTCGGCTCCATGATGGACAAGATGACGGCCCAGATGGAGCTCGCGCGCAAGATCCGCGCCGTGGACGAGGCCGACGTCGGTGCCCGCGTCATCGGCACGCATTTCCTGCCCGACCTCATGGGCAACCTCAAGGCGTTCAGCCGGCAGAAGGTGCGTTGCCCGAAGTGCAACGAGAAGTTCCGCCGCATGCCCCTGAAGGGCGTCTGCCTGGCGTGCGGCAACGAGAACCTCACCCTCACCGTGCACGAAGGCTCCGTGCGCAAGTACCTCGAGGTCTCCAAGACCATCGCGACGAAGTACAAGATCGACGCGTACACCCACCAGAGAATCCTGCTCTTGGAATCCGCCGTGGAGTCCTTGTTCACGAACGACAAGGTGAAGAAATCGAAGTTGAGCGATTTCTTCTGAACGTCACTGCAGCGTCGCCTCGCGCACCGCTTCCAGCGTCTGCAGCGGCTCCCGCTTGCATTCGACGATGCCGCGCAGGCAGCGCCGCGCCACGTGCACGTTCACCTCGCCGTCGGGCGTCGCCTCCAGGAGCCGCAACGTCGCGAGCCGCACGCGCCCCGTCGGGTTCATCGCCCAGCGCCGGGCGCCAGGGAGATGCGCGGACCGCCGGTGGTAGATGAGGTGGTCGACGATGCCGTCCTTGTGCGCGTAGTCGTCGAGGCTGCGCAGCCCGGCGTGGCCGAGAGCCGTCGGCACGGCGTCGAGGACGGCCCGGCGGGCGGCGCGCCACGCCATGTCGGAGGAGCGCTCCTCGGCGTGGGCGGGATCGACCTTGTAGTTGTACGCCCACTGGAACCAGCCGACGTCGCCTGCGAGGTTCGGCGGCGCCCTGCCGTCCACGCGGAGCTGGCCGAGTGCGTTCCAGCGTTCGCGGTGGCTGGGTGGGAAGACTCCGGCGGCAAGGAGTTGCGCGTCGAGCGCCGCAAGCAGGGCCTTGGCGGCCTGGATGCGGACGGCGTGCGGCTCCCTCATGCCCGTGGCAAGAAGGAGTCCCGCGGAGCGGTTCACGAGCAGCCGGAGCCCTTCGCGGCGGTCGATGGACTCGGCGGCCTGCACGGGGATGCGGCGCAGCATGTCCCGGCCCCAGAGCACCTTGCCTTTGCGGGCCGTCTCGTACCAGAAGATGCTGTGCGCCACGAACGGCAGCCGCCACGCCGCGACGGGGGCGAGGTCCACGTGCAGCCCGAGTTCGCGCGTGAGTCGGCGCCGCAGTTCGTCGTACGGGACGCGGGACGGCCGCCAGCCGCGCAGGGCCACGAGGTCGTAGTCGTTCTGGGCCTTGCCGTGGAGGACCGCCCCTTCGCCTCGCGCGAAGGCGCCGGTGAGGACCAGGCTGCGCAGGCCGGGGTCTGCTGCCCGCACCGTCGCCGTCGCGTGGGCGAGGTCCGCCTCGACCTGTGTCACTTCATGGCGTTCGGGGGGCGTGCGGTCACCGGGGAGGTCACGGGGATCAATGGCGCCTGCGGCGGCAGGCTGTGGCCGTTGGACAGGATGCTGGTGCCTTCCTGCGTCTTGGGCACGGGGACGCCCAGGAGGTCGCAGAGCGTCGGGAAGACGTCCACGAGCGGGCGGAGGCCGACGTCGCCGGCGCGCGCGCGGCCCTCGCTGCCTGCGATCACCATCATGCCGTGCGTCTCGTCCTTCTTGTCGAGGTAGCCGTGCATGCCCTTGATGGTCGAGTCCTTCACGTGGAAGTAGTCGGGCCAGAACAGGACGCCGGCCTGGGCGGCAAGCATGCGGTCGCCCCAGCGGCGGTCGGTGGGGATGCGCAGTTTCTTGCGGCGTGCGTCGTCGATGACCTCGGTGCCGGGGATGCGGGGCAGGATGGCCTCGATCTCGCGGCGTCCTTTGTCCGTGAGGTACCAGAACACGGCGAGCGTGCTGTTCACGAAGACGACGTAGTCCTTGGCCGGCTTGGCGCGGGCGTTCTTCAAGGCGCCCAGGATGTCGATGCGGCGCTCGACGGTCGCCATGCCGTGGTCGCCGCAGATGAAGAGGTCCCAGCTCGCGTGGCTCGCGGCGAGGGCGGCGTGCACACTTGCCACCTTGCGGTCCATCTCGCGCATGTACCCCTTGCGCATGGCCTCGCTCGCCGGTCCGTGCACGTGGCCCTGCTGGTCGGGCGTGGACAGCTGCGCCACGTAGAGGTCGTACGGCGCCCCGGCGCGGATCTCGCGCACCAGGGTCGCGTGCACGTCCTCGTCGTCGCCGCTCACGGGGTGGGCGAGGTAGCGGAAGCGCAGGTCGTGGGCGCGGCAGAGGTCGAAGATGCTCGCGGCGCCAAGCGCTCCAGGCTCGAAGAGCGGCCGCATGTCCTCGCAGGGACGGAAGAAGGGCAGGAACTTCGGCGGGATCCAGGCGGGGTCGGCGTGGTAGGTGCCGTTGAGGAGCTTGGTCGCCTTGTTGATGCCCCAACGCGCGGGGAAGAGGATCTTGCGCGGCTTCACGAGCGACCGCAGCGGCCCGAGCTTGCGCACCCACGTGAACGGGCTCTCCTCCGGGTCGAAGACGAAGGCGCTGAAATTGCCGGAGGTGTCGGGGTAACGGCCGCTGAAGAGCACGGTGCGCTGCGCGAAGCCGGGCGGGCTCTCGAACGAGCCGCGCAGCGAGCCTTGGGACAGCGCGTGCAGGAACGGCATGGAGTCCTGGTCCACGTAGTCGGCGCGGCCGGCGTCCATGATGATGAAGACGGTGGCGTGGCGCTTGCGGGGGTGGCTGGGGACGATGTCGGCGGGCGTGGGTGTCGCGGTCATGTGGTGGTCTCCTGGGGCGGGCGCGCGGCAAGTCCGCGCAGGTAGCTGGCGAGGAACGCGATGTCGAAGGCGGGGCTTGCGGCGAGGCCGAGGGCGAGGGCGCGCCAGGCGATGGGGCCGGCGCGGCGGCGGCGCACGGCGCGGCGCAGTGTCGGCAGCCAGACGGCAAGCGCCAACGCGGCCACGGAGGCGGCACCGGGGCGCAACGCCGCGAACGCTGCGCAGGCTGCAAGGAGTCCGCCCCAGAGCAGGACCTGGGGCATCCAGCCCAGCTCGGCGCGGTACACGGCCCAGCCTTCGCCTTCGCGCACGTTCTTGCGCCACTCCACGCGGGCTGCGGCGACGTCGTGGTGGCGGACGACGAGGAGCGGGTCGTAGTCGGCGCGGGCTCCGTCCGCCGCGGCGCGGCGCGCAACGAGCAGGTCCTCGGCGGCGTTGGCCCACGGGTCGAACGGGTGTGCCACGAGGATTTCCTTGCGGTACGCCGCGGCGACGTTGGAGGCGAGGCGCAGCGGTTCGCTGCTCGGCTTTGCGGGGAAGTCGTAGCGCAGGCCGCGTACGGCGGCACCGACGGTCCAGCGGCGCGGGTCGTGCAGTTGGCGGCCAAAGAGCATGTCCGCGGACACGAGGCCTTGGATGGCGCGGGCGGTCCAGTCGGGTGCCGCCTCGGCGTCGGCGCTTAGGAAGGCGACGCGCGTGGCCTGCGCCATCTGCACGCCGAGGTTGCGCGCGGCGCCGATGGCCAGCCGGGTGGTGGCCGCCTCGATGCGCAGGGGCACGGGGAACCGGCCGGCGAGGCCGCGCGCCACGGCGAGGGTGCGGTCCGTGCTGGCGGCGTCGATGAGGATCACCTCGAAGCGGCGGTCCTGCTGCGCCGCAAGGGAGGCGAGGCAGTCCGCGACGTTCGCCTCCTCGTTCAGCGTGAGGACGACGACGGAGAGGAGCGGCTTCACGGGGCTCCTCCCGCGGTGGACGTTGCCGCAGGGAACCGCCGTGCCGCTATGCTCCGGAGCCGCCAGGCCCCGACGAGGCCAAGGGGGGCGTTGGCGACCATCCATGCGACGGCAACGCCAGGCAGTCCCCACACCTGCAGGAGCGGGGGGGCAAGGAGCAGGAGTGTCACGATCATGGCGGCGGGGAACGCGGCAAGTGCGACGGGCGAGTCGCGTGCGCGCAGGACGGCGAGGTAAAGGTTCCCGGGCGCCACAAGCACGATGCTCACGGCAAGGAGTACCAGCGTGGATTGGCCGGCGGCGGCGTAGGACGGTCCGAAGAAAGAGAGCCATTCCGGCGCCAGGACCGCGGCGAGCACGGCAGCCGGCAGGATGAGGACGGCGTGCTGCAGGGCGCCGCGGCGCAGCGCGTGCGCCATCGTGTCCGGTTTCCGCACGATCTCGGCAAGAGCACTCCGGCTGAGGGCGGACGAGGCAAGGAACAGGAGCGACGCGGCCGTCCATGCCATGGCGAAGAACGCGGCGGCGGCGGCGCCGGCCACGGCAAGGACAAGGGGCACTAGCAGGAGGCCAGGCAGGAATTCCGCGGCGCTGCTTGCGGCATTGCGCAGGGAGGTGGCAAGGAACGCGGCAGGGCGCGGCGGCGGGGCGAGCGCCGGGTCGCGCGGCAGGCGGCGGGCGAGGATCGAGCCCGCGAGGGCCGAGAGGGCGAGTGCAAGTGCCGTGCTCAGCGCCACGGGCCGTGGCATGGCGAGGGCGACGATGGGGAGCGGCGCCAGGAGCCGCGCACCGGAGAGGACGAGGTTCCGCTTCAGGCTCGGCCTGGCGTCGCCGCCGGCAAGGAAGCGCGCGTCCTGCAGCCACGTCACGACGAGGAGGAGGGCGATCGCGACGACGAGGAGCCATCCGACGGCGGTGCCGTCGAGGGAGAGCTGCACGACGTGTGAGGCCGCCGCGAGGGCGACGGCCAGAAGCGCGACGGCTGCGGCGCCGACCGCCACGGCGAACCGGAAGAGACGCCGGCCGGCTTCGTGCCCGATGCCGGGAGTGAACCTCAGGATGGCCGTGTCGAGGCCGCCCTTGGCGACCACCCCCACCATCGTGCCCACGACCACGATGGCGTATCCGAAGCCGACCTCCTCGGGCGCCAATCCAAGAACGCGCGTGAAGATGAGGAGGAAGAGCAGGCCCGTCGCGGCACCCAGGACGTTGTTGAGGAGCAGGCAGTACGCGTTGCGGTGCTGCGCCTGCGCCAAGTGGGCCGCGACCCGGGCGCGCAGGCGGGCCATGCGTCAGGCCGTGCCGGCGGAAAGGGCAGGTTCAGCCGGGAGACCCAGCAGGATCGACGACAGGCTCGGGGCCTCGACGACCTGGGCGATCTCGGGCAGGGCACTCTCCTGTGCCGCGAGGATGCGACGCACCCGTTCCGGGTCGGCAAGCGCGTAGCTGCAGCCGCGTACCTCGCGCTGCTGGACGAGGTCGCCTTGCGCCAGCATGCGATGCAGATGGTAGCCCAGGGTGGAGTCCGGGCAGGCCAGCGCGCGGCGCATCGCGGTGCGGCTCTGCGGCCCGGTCGTGAGCAGGCGGACGATGCGGCGGGGGAGCGGCCGGGAGAGGCGGGCGAGCTGCGGCTGCAGGTCGGAGGCGTGGCTCGCGGGGAAGTAGCGGCGGTACCGGCCGTCGGCGACCTCCGAGACGATGCCGCGCCGGGCGAGGCGGTCGAGGTGGTGCCGGAGCTGCCCGGTCGAGGTAAGGGATGCGGCGCGGCAGAGCCCGCGGAAATGGATGCCGGGGTTCTGCTGTACGATCGAGTGGATGCGGAGGCCGACGGCCCCGACGAGGGTCTGCGTTCTCATGCGGACACGGGCCATTGCTGTGTCGGGCACTGGGTATGAAGGACTGCGGGTGCGGCCGTTTGGCGCATCTGCCGGCGGTTCGCCTTGCCTCGGGCTGGGCCTGGTCGTGATGCCGCGGCAATCCAGTCGGCTTTCGCCGCGGCCGTGGGGGCTATCTCCCGCACGGTCCAGAGTCCAAGCCATGCGCAGCCTGGGCTCGGCCGCCATCGTGGCGTTCGCCCTCGCGGCGCTAGCATTTTCGGGATGCTTCTCCAAGGCTTCGACGGAGGGGACGGCGGACCCGTTCACGGCAGGCGTGCAAGGCCACGGCGCATCCGAGGGCAAAGGTGCCACGGCGAATGCCAATTTCGTGCCGGGCGACGGCCGCAGCGCCGGAGCGGAGCCCACGCCGGACGCTCCGTCGGCCACGTCCTCCGAGGAGCTGCCCGGAGATCCGCCGTCCGAGCGCACGGAGACTACCGACCCTTCCACGGCGAGCGAGACCAGCGACGGGAGCGCGAGCGAAGCGGTGCCGCGCGGCGCGTGCACGAAGAACGCGAGGTGCGCGTCACGCACCGGCGAGACCGCGAAGAGCGCGATCGGAACGAGGAACGCGACGCAGGCGACGGCGGCAGCGCGACGG
>JBHEMF010000024.1:0-11907 GCA_046352665.1 Thermoplasmatota archaeon | reverse complement strand
GGTGTAGATCACCGTCGCCACCGCATTGGCAGTGTCGTGGAAGCCGTTCACGAATTCGAAGCCGAGCGCGATCAGCAGGGCGATGAACAGCAGGAAGACCACGGGGTTGGCGCGGATCTGGGCGCGCAATGCCGCGACGTCCCCTTCGTCCTTCGTGCCATGGAACCGGGAGCCTTTCACGTGGCTTGGGCGCGAGGACGGCATGGCGAGCACCGCGCCGGCGGCAAGCGTGAGCCCCTGCCAAGTCGCGAGGTCAAGGCCGGCCATGGCGTGGACGATGCGTAGCGGCACCTCGACGGGCGAGTGGCGCAACGCCTGCAGGGCGTCGTCGAGGCCCGTGCCAAATGCGACGAAGGTGAACGCATGCGCATCGGCGAGGAAGTGGAGTGCCACGAGGAACAGGATGGGGGGGATGAACAGCGGCGCCAGGGCGGCCGCGAGGAAGAAGAGGAACGCGAACGGGCCCTTGCGCATGCGGGCCGGGAGGACGTGCCCCTCCTCGACGCCGGCGCGGAACCTTTTCACGCCGTGCCCGGAGAGGACGAGCACCGTGGCGTGGCTCAGCTCGTGCAGGAACACGCCGAACCGCGAGACGACCCCGTACATCCAGCGCAGGTCGGCGACGGTGGTGAGCTTCACCATCCGCCAGCGCAGGAGATGCACGGCGAGGGTCTGGGCGCGCCAGAGGAGCCACACGGCGGCGGGGGCGAACGCGGCCGCGGCGAACCGCTCGGCGGGCACGCTCGGCCATCCGGCGACGAGGTTAAGGCTGCGGCGGGCAGGTCATGGCGAATGGCCGTGCGCGACCTTCGGCTCCGGCGTCCCGACGCCCTGCGGCTCGAGGAACACGAACCGGAGCACTGGGATGGCCTCCGTGAGCCGCTTCTCCGCCCTGGCAAGCGCCGCGGTGACCTCGTGGCCCGCAAGGTCGGGCCGCATCTCGACCTCGGCGCCGAGGAGCACTGCGTCCGGACCCAGGTACATGGTGCGCATGGCCTTCACGGCGCGTACCGCCGGCTCCGCGGCGAGGAGCTCCATGGCGCGCGCCGCGTCCCGTTCGGAGAGGCCGCGGCCGAGGAGGAGGAGCCTGACCTCGTTGGCGAGGAACACGGCGAAGCCCATGAGGATCGCGCCGATGACGAGGCTGCCGCCGGCGTCCCATGCCGGTTCACCCGTGAGTTTCGCAAGGACCAGGGCAAGGGCGGCGATGGGCAGGCCGATGAGGGCGAGGGTGTCCTCCACGAGGATCGTAAGGAGTGTGGCGTCGCGGTTCTCCTCCAGGAACTGCCGCACGCTCTCGACGCCGCGGTTGCGGGCTGCGCGGCGCGTCTGGCGGACGGCCACAAGGAGCGACCCGGACTCGAGGGCGAAGGCGCCGCCCAGCACGGCAAGGGACCACGTTACGTCGCCCACCGGGTGGGGGTCGGCAAGCTTGTGGACGCCTTCGAAGAGCGAGTAGGCGCCGGCGACGCCGAAGAGGAGGATCGCGACCATGAAAGGCCAGAAGTAGGCGGCCTTCCCCGTCCCGAAGGGATGGGCAGGCGACGGCGGCCGCGACGACCGGGCGATGCCCATGAGGAGGAGCACCTGGTTGCCGACGTCGCTTGCGCTGTGCGCGGCCTCCGCGAGCATCGAGGCACTCGCGGAGGCGAGCCCGGCCACGAGCTTGAGGAGCGCTATGGCAAGGTTCGCGGCGAGGGCGGCGACGACGGCGAGGCGGGACTCGGCCACGCGCCGCGCAGGCGTTCGCCGCTTCAAGACTATCCGTCGCGGGGAGGCAGGATGCGATGCCGGATCGGCCGCAGCGCGGGAGACTTGCGAGGAAGACTGGAAAACGGGAAAGTTCGCAGGCGCCGGACACCGGCAGCGCGAAAACGACGCGGGCCTGCATCGTCCTCGGGCCATCGACCCGACGTGCACGAGCTGGCCCTCAAGCGAAATGGCGGCCTGGGAGGACCACGAGTTCAAGGAGTGGCATGAATTGCGAATTTCGGGGTTCGCTCCTTGGCCTCATGGTTCTCGCAGGCCGCAGCAAGGACAAAGGATTCTCCAGGACGGTTCGGTCGGCGTAGCGCACGCCGTCGTCGGACTGCAGGAACCCTTTGCTAGCACTTGTTACGAAAACGTAACGTGGCTTGGCAACGGGTGAGGGAACTTGGTCACCAGCCCTTGCGTGCCTTCCATGGTCTCCGTGGCTGGGCGCGCGACATCTACTCGAGCAGGTCTCCGATTCCGTGGCTTCCGCGGCGGGGATGCTTGGCATTTCGGCGACTTGCCTGGTTCGCCCATGGCCGCGCCGCCAACGTGCTGGCCGGGCTTGCCGCGCGGTTTCCCTCCTGTTGCAACCCCCCGATGCAAACCGGGCCGTTCAAGAGGCTGCAACCGGTCCGGCCCCCTGTGGCCGCCGGAGTCGCCAGCCAGTTCCTGGAGATCCTCGCGGGCGACCAGCGGGCGGCCCGCAAGCGCGTCGCCGTCCTCGTCCTTGCGGCCCTCTTGTCCGTTCCGGCCTGGCTCCTCTGGACCCCTTGGCAAGGCCTTGCCATCCACGCGGTCGCCCTCGTGGTCGGTTGCGGCGCGGGCCTCTTGGCTGGCCGCTCCATGGTGCAGCGCTACGAGGCCTCCATCCGGGGCACATGGACGCAGTGGATGCGGTACGCCGTCGCCGCCGAGTCCGTGGCCGAGGTCCACCGCAAGGTGCGGGGACGGCGCGGCCGCAACCTGCCGTACGCCTACGCGGGGCTCCTCACGTTCATCTGGGGCGGCGAGGCAACGCTCCTGGTCGTCGCCTTCTCCGGCAAGTCGGACCCCGCCTTCTCGGCGCCCTTCATCGCGGCGACGGGCCTCCTCACGGGCGGCATCCTCGGCTACAACCTGGTGCTCCGGTCCTGGTACGGCTCCTTCCGGCGCTCCGTCGCGGAGCTCGTGGACTCCGGCGAGATCGGCCTGTGGGGCGTGATGTGATGGCGAAAGCCAAGCCGGCCAAGGCCAAATCCGCCAAACCCAAACCGAAGGCAAAATCCGCCAAACCCAAACCGAAGGCCGCCAAGCCCGCCAAGCCCAAAGCCGCCAAGGCTGCGAAAAAAGCGCCCAAGCCGGCGGCCGCGAAGGCCAAGCCTGCGGCGAAGCCCGCGCCGAAAGCCGTCGCCGCGAAAGCCCCGAAAGGCGACGGCGCCAAGGCGGCCGACGACGCCGACCTCTCCGTGTCTGGGCAGATCTACCGCAACGGCAAGCTCGTGGAAGGGGTCCTGCACATCGACACCGCGACGGGCCGCATCGTGCGCCTGGCGAAGAGCACCATCGTCGGCCGCCACCTCGACTTCGGCTCGCTTGCCATCCTGCCCGGCGCCATCGACCTGCACGTGCACTTCCGCGAGCCCGGCCACACCCACAAGGAGGACCTGCGGACGGGCTCCATCGCGGCGGCCTATGGCGGCGTCACGGGCTTCGTGGACATGCCCAACACATTGCCCGCCACCACGACGCTGCGCGCCGTGAAGGAGAAGCTCGCCCTCATGTCGTCGCGTTGCGTCGTGGACTACGCGGCGTGGGCCGGCGGCTCCTGGTACACGGGCGACCTGCCGCAGATGCTGCGCTACACGGCCGGAGTCAAGACCTACCTCGGCGCCACGACGGGCGACCTCCTGCTCGACGACGCGGAGCGGTTCCAGCAGATCCTTGCCGCGGCCGCTGCCGCCGGCAAGCCCGCCGCCCTGCACGCCGAGAGCCAGCGCATCCTTGCCCAGATGCGGCGGCAGGAAGGCACGCTTGCCGACCACGACATCTTCCGGCCCCCCCTCGCCGAGGTGGAGGCCATCTACGACGCCATGAAGGCCGTCGCGGCAGCGAAGAGGCCGCCACGCATCCATGTGGCGCACGTCGCAAGCCCCGAGGCAGTGCAGGCGGCTGGCACTGCGAAGTTCAGCATCGGCGCCACGCCGCACCACCTGCTCCTCGACACGTCGTCGCCGCTCACGCACGCGTACGGCAAGGTGAACCCGCCGCTGCGCGCGCCGCCCATGCGCAAGGCCCTCTTCGACCTGTTCGCGGCGGGCAAGATCCCCATCCTCGAGTCCGACCACGCGCCGCACACCACCGTGGAGAAGGAGGACAACTTCCACGCCGCCCCGTCCGGGATGCCCGGCGTCGAGACCCTCGCCCCCGTCATGCTGGCGCAGGTGAAGGGCGGCAGGCTCGACCTCGGCACCGTCGTGGACGCCCTCACCGTGAACCCCGCCACACTGCTCGGGCTGCAGGACCGAGGCGCCCTCGACGCCGGCCTGCGCGCCGACTTCGCCGTGTACGACCTCAAGCACACCGTGAAGGTGGACGGCGGCCGGCTGCACTCGCAGTGCGGCTGGAGCCCCTTCGACGGCCACAACGCCATCTTCCCGTCGCACACGTACCTTGCCGGCAAGCCGGTGGTCGAGGACGGGGAACTCGTGGCCGAGCCCGGCTCCGGCCGCAGCATGCTCCCCCTGCCGAAGGAGTAGACCATGGTGGGAACGTTGACGGCTGCCTTCGTCGTCCTCGGCGTGTCCGGCCTGCCCGTGATCGAGATGCGCCTCGCCGTCGGCCTCGGCATCTTCGTCTTCCACCTCCCCCCGGTCGTCGTCTTCCTCCTCACCGTGGCGGGGAACCTCTTCGTGATGGCGCCGGTCTGGTTCCTCTTCCCGCACGCCGAGCGCGGGCTGCGGCGCTGGGTCGCGATGGGGCGCTGGCTCGACTGGCTCTACGCCCGCACGCGCCGCGACACGGCCAACCGGCGCGCCGTCGAGTCCGTCGGCCTCTTCGCCGTCGTCGCCCTCACCGCCGTTCCGTTCCCCCTGCCGGGCTCGGGCCTCTACACGGCACTTGTCGCCACCTACATCTTCGGCCTGCCCCTGCGCAAGGCGTTCCCCTGGCTGGCCGCCGGCATCGTCGTCGCCACGGCCCTCCTCACGCTGGAAGCCTGGGCCGGCGGGGCGGCGTTCAGGCACTTTTTTCCTGTGGACTAACTGAGAAACGGGATTCCTCGCTCGCTGCGCTCGCTCGGAACCCGTCTCTCAGGAACGTGACTACTGGGGCCCATCCGCGCCCCAGACCCCTTGGAGGACAAGGGGGGTCGGTCGCGACGGCGCGCCTCGCCGGCGCGCCTGCTCCACTCGCGCGGCGGC
The DNA here is from genome assembly GCA_046352665.1 of Thermoplasmatota archaeon. Classification (GTDB taxonomy): domain Archaea; phylum Thermoplasmatota; class E2; order JACPAO01; family JAHFTW01; genus JAHFTW01. The sequence goes on along the minus strand of JBHEMF010000024.1, from coordinate 6,754 downwards.
CGCCTCGCCGCGGCTCGGCGGCCGGGCGCGACCCTCGCTGCGCTCGGGCCGACCCCCCGAGGCCGCGGTCACCCCTGAGCGTCCGAAGCGTGGTTCTACCGAGTCCCGGAACGGGCCCAAAGGTAACGCGGTCGGAATTCCGTGAGGCAACGACGGCCTCGGGGGCCGGCGGGCGCGCGTCAGCGCGCAAGGAGCGCGACGGCACGCCGAGCGTTCGAGAACGCAAGGCGGGCCCAAAGCGCGACCGGCCCCCGTCCTCCACGCGGAGCACATCGGACTCCGGAGCCGCGATAGCGGCGAGGAAGTCCGCCGCGCCGCCGGAGGCGGCGCGCCGTCCGTCCCAAATCGTTCCTGAGAGACGGGTTCCGAGCGAGCGCAGCGAGCGAGGAATCCCGTTTCTCAGAAGATGTCGTCCGCCGAGAACTGTCCCTCGCCGCCCGTCGGCTTGGCATTCTCCTCGGGGACCTTCGTGATGTAGTAGCCGGCCGCCTTGCCGCGGGCGACGCGCTTCACCCAGCCCTTCTTCTCGAGGTCGAGGAGGAGGTTTGCGACGACACCTTTGGAGAGTTTGACGTTGAGCGCGATCTTGTCGGCGTCCTGGAGCTTGTCGGGGTTGAGGAAACCGCCGTCGTGCAGGTAGTCGTAGATCTTCTGGTGGTGGGGGGTGACACCGGTGAGCTGGGGCATGATGGCCTCGGGGCGGGGAAGGCGGCGGTTCTTGAAGTCGATTGCTCCGGCCCGGAGACCGCCAAACGCCTCCCCTCCGCCGCCACCGCCCACGCCGCAGCCGCCCGTACCGGATGCGGCCCCCGGCCATCCTTGCTGCGACGGCTTCGGGGCCTCGCCGCTCTGGCTGCGCTCCTCGCCGCCGCCGGACCCTCGCATGTGCTGTTGGCGCGGCGCCGCCGCGACGCGAGTGACAATGCGCCCTGAGGCCGCGCCCTTTTATCGCGCGGCGGCAATCCGAGGTCGTGGCCGGCCGCTTACGCTAGCTCGCATCCACACGCGGGAGTAGCCAAGCCCGGCCAACGGCGCCCGACTTAAGATCGGGTTCTTCGCGATGCAACGGTTCGAATCCGTTCTCCCGCACTGCTCCAAGGCTCCGGTTCATGAGGCGGGAGCTTCTCACAACGACTCCATATGGCCTCCTCGCCGGCCCGCCTCTTCGCGGCCGAGTACGACCGCTTGAACGGCTCCGTTTACGGCGGCGCCCTGCCACCGTTCCCTGGCGTCGATGTCGTGGACCGGACGGACATCTTCTCCATGACCTGCAGCCGCAGCTGGGGCTACCGGCGGCAGCTCCTGCCGTTCCTCCTCTCCCGCCACGTGGCCGGGCCCCTCCTCGTCGAGGCCATCCGGCACGAGGTGGCCCATGCGGCGGCCATCCTCCTGGACGGCGACGAGGAGCATGGCCCTGCCTGGGAGCGGCATGCCGTCCTCTGCGGCGCGTCAGGCGCCCCGACCTTGGACGCCGGGCATCCCCTCCGGGCGGAGTCGCCCTGGGACTCTGCGTAGCCTCTTTATGTCGGTCCCAGTGCCGAGCGACGGGGGCGTCGCCACCCGGCGTCCCCCAGGGCCCGCCGGGGACCTGCGGACATGCCGCCTTAGCTTAGCTGGTGGAGCGTGGGACTGTTAATCCCAAGGTCGTTGGTTCGAATCCGACAGGCGGCGCTTCCCTGGAACACTTGCAGAAATTCCGTTTGAATTCATCGCATCGGCCAAAAGGCCTATCTAGGCCGAGAACTGCGTACGGGATGGGCGGAGCGGCCCAAGGGTGAGTCAGATGACGAAAGGCCGGCATGGCAGGGCCATTGCGGCGGCGGCGTTCCTTGCCTTGGCGTTCCTGCCGGTGCTCGCTGTCACGGCCGGGGCTTCGGGTCTTTGCGTTGCCACGGAAACGCCTGCCGACCCGCCTGCAACCGAGCTCCAACCGGTCACGACGCCCGTGACCGACATTCGAACCGACGGGCCGGCCGACACGGCCGACACGACGCCGGGCGGAGCGGGCAGCGACGTCAGCGCCGGTCACGGCAACGACCCCTCCTACCACGGGAACGGCCATGATTCCAACGGCGCAGGCAACGCCCACTCCGCCGGCCCCGACAACGCCGACGGCCCCGACGTCTCCGCCGACCATGGCAGCGGCCATTCCTCGGATTCCAACTCCAACGAGCAGGCTGACTCCTCCAACGGCCAAGGCAACGCAAACGGCCACGACGACTCCTCGGTCTCCAACGGCCAAGGCAACGCAAACGGCCACGACGACGCCGACTCCAACGGCCAAGGCAACGCCTACGGCCACGATGACTCCTCCGGCTCCAACGGCCACTCCGACTCCGCCGGCGGCAACGGCCATTCCGACTCCGCCGACGGCAACGGCCAATCCTCCGGCTCCGCCGACGGCCACTCGCCCAACGGCGGTTCCCACGCCGCAGCAGCGCCCACCGCAGCGAGCATGCAGAAGGCAAACCGTCGGTGCTGGAGGCCAAGTCCGCCGACTCGTGCGGAGCCTCCGAGGCCGCACCCGCCTCGCCAGCGGCGAACCGGCCTAGCCCAGAGCCTTCCGACAGGGCCTTCCTGGCGGGCCCGGCGCCCCCGGCGCACACCCCAGCCAGCAGCCCCGCCCGATCGCGCGGCCACGCCGTCGCGCTCCCGGAGGCATCCGGCGGCGAGATGCCGCCCATGGGGACGGTGGCACCCCTCCTGCCGCTTGCCGCCTCCGCCGCGGCGCTCTATTCCCTGGCGCCGGCCACGGCCGCCGCGAACTCGGTGCCCGCAGCACTGGAGACCGTGGCGGCCCGCGCGGGCCCTGCGCTGCGCAACGCGGCCGAGGCCTTGGCACCGATCCTGGCGGGGCGCCGCGCCATGCAGAGGCCGGTACGGCAGCCGCCGCGCCACGAGCACCTGCGGCCCTTCCCAAGCCTGGACGGCGTGCCCTTCCCGGTCGCCCCGGTCCTGCGCATCGAGGTGCAGGCCAGAGAGATCGTCCCCTTCGCATCCCTCGACGGCGTCACCTGGATGCCCGCCGTGCCGCGCGCCCGCCCGGCGCTCGAGGTAGAAATCGCACCGTTTGCCCACCTGGGCGACGCGCCCGCCGAGCTTGCCCCCTTCGCCGCGGTCGCGGCACCCCCTGTCGAACTGCACACGTTCCCCGGACTCGACGGTGTGGCCCTGCCAGCGCCCCCTGCCGACGTGAGCGTCGTCCCTGCGGTCCAGATCCGCCCGTTCGCGGCCGTGCCGGGGACGTGGCCGGTCTCCATGCGTCCCGTCCCGCGCCGTTTGGACAAGGTCGCCCTGCGGCCGTTCCCGCCTGCCCCCGTGGACGGCCGGACGATCCTGAAGGCGCTGCACCGCCTGCCCAGCCCCGCGGGCCTGGCCACCGCCACCGCCCCGGAAACCCTCGAAGAGGCGCCGCTCGTCGCCGCTTCCTAGCCGGGCATTTATCTGCCGCAGCGCGCTCGGCGCCGGCGTGACGGTCGAGGCCAAGGTCGCGGACCTGCGCCGGCGGAAGGCGGACTCGCTGCAGGGCGGCGGGCCGGAGCGCATCGAGAAGCAGCACCAGTCCGGCAAGTACACGGCGCGCGAGCGCATCGACCTCCTCCTCGACGCCGGCTCCTTCGTGGAGGTGGACGCCCTGCGGGAGCACGAGGCGCACGACTTCGGCATGGCCTCCAAGCGCACCGCCGGCGACGGCGTCGTGACGGGTTGGGGCGCGGTGGACGGCCGGCTCGTGTACGTCTTCGCGCAGGACTTCACGGTGCTGGGCGGCAGCCTGGGCGGCGTCTATGCGGAGAAGATCTGCAAGGTCATGGACCTCGCCGTGCAGAACGGGGCGCCCGTCGTGGGCCTGAACGACTCCGGCGGGGCGCGCATCCAGGAAGGTGTCGTGGCGCTCGGCGGCTACGCGGAGATCTTCTGGCGCAACGCGCGCGCATCGGGTGTCGTGCCACAGATCAGCGCCATCCTGGGCCCTTGCGCCGGCGGCGCCGTGTACTCACCCGCCATCACGGACTTCGTCCTCATGGTGGAGGGCACCAGCCACATGTTCATCACCGGCCCCGAGGTGATCAAGACCGTGACCGGCGAGACCGTCACGATGGACGACCTTGGCGGCGCCCACACGCATGCCGCGACGTCGGGGGTCGCCCACATGGCGTACGAGGACGAGGAATCCTGCATCCGCGGCATCCGCGAGCTCCTCTCTTACCTGCCATCGAACAACCTGGCGGAGCTCCCCATGGAGGTGCCGCGCGACTCGCCGAACCGCATGGACGAGCGCCTCGGCTCCATCGTCCCCGACTCCCCGGACAAGGCGTACGACATGGTGGAGGTCGTGCGCGCCGTCGTGGACGACGGCCGTTTCCTCGAGGTGCAGCCGGAGCACGCGAAGAACCTCGTCGTGGGCTTCGCGCGCCTGAACGGCCGCCCCGTCGGCGTCGTGGGGAACCAGCCGGCCGTCCTCGCCGGGGTCCTGGACATCGACGCGAGCGTGAAGGGCGCCCGTTTCGTCCGGTTCTGCGACGCGTTCAACATCCCGCTCCTCACCTTCGTGGACGTCCCTGGTTTCCTGCCGGGCACGAAGCAGGAGTTGGGCGGCATCATCCGGCACGGCGCCAAGCTCCTCTACGCCTACGCGGAGGCGACGGTGCCGAAGCTCACGGTCATCACCCGCAAGGCGTACGGCGGCGCCTACGACGTCATGTGCTCGAAGCACGTGCGCGCCGACTACAACGTCGCATGGCCGACGGCCGAGATCGCCGTGATGGGCCCCGACGGCGCCGTGAACATCGTCTTCCGCAACGAGCTCAAGGGACTCTCCGGGGCGGCCCTGGAGAAGAAGCGCGGCGAGCTCGTCGCCGACTACCGCACGAAGTTCGCAAGCCCGTACGTGGCGGCGCGGAAAGGGTACATCGACGACGTGATCGAGGCCGTGGAGACGCGGCCGATGCTCGTGAAGGCGCTGGAGACGCTCGTCAACAAACGGGCCGAAGGGCCGAAGCGGAAGCATGGCAACATCCCGTTGTGACTGGCGTAGGTGACGATGCCGTCGGCATGCAGGCTACTTGCGTAGGAGTTACGAAAAACGATTGGGAAATTCACTGGTGAAATTGACCCTGTTGGCGGCCGTTTCGGCGTCCCCGCAAGCAGGCCGAAACCACGTTCGTAACGGCGTCTCGTCAGCGGGGCCACAATCGTCCGACGGCGGCGGCGACTTGCTTCGGCGGGCCCCTGTGAACCATTCGGGGCGCGCGGAGCGCGCCCCTTGCCGTCACGACGGTTCGGTCGATGCAGTGGACGACGTCGTCGGACTGCAGGAACCCTTTGCTAGCAGTTGCTACGAACACGTGGACCGGATCGTGCTGCGTTTGGGCAATGCGGTTCCGTGCGCTCCGTGGGTTCCGTGGCTCGTGGACGTCGTCGGACTGCAGGGACCGTGTGCTGGCCCACGTTTTCGGACAAGCTGCGCCCGCGGTCGTCGGGGGCCTAGGCTTGGCGTTCCATCCACCCGACCAGCCTGCGCAACTCGGCCTCCATCTGCGGCCATGGCATGTGACCTCTGCGCCCATGGCCCGGCAGGGCCCATTCGAACGGATGCTGCACGAGACGCTCCATGCTGCGCGTCTGCTCGCCCCAATCGTGCCAGCAGACGTCCGGCCACGCCTCCAAGTGTCCGGCCCCGTCGTCGTAGGCCAAGTGGTCGCCGGTGAAGAGAAAGCGTTCGCCGGATGGGTCCTGCCAACGGAAACAGGCATGGCCCGCCGTGTGACCCGGCGTCGGGATGGCAGTGAGGCCGGGCAAGACCTCGAAAGGCTCGGTGCCCGCGAACGTCTCCACGCCGTCGAGGCCGCGTGCGTCCAGTCCATGGACGAGGCGGCGCAGCCCGAAGTGGCGCGCGAACTTGGCGTGGTCCGCCACGTCGTCGCGATGGGTGAGGACGAGCCACGCCACACCGCCCAATGCCTCCAGACGGCGCACGAGCGGGGCGGCGAACCGGGGCGAATCGACGAGGACGTTGCCGTCGGGGCGCCGGATGAGGTAGCTCGTGGCGCCGAACGAGGACTCGGCGTGGTAGCCGCAGTGATGGACGGCGCCGGCGACCGGGATCGGGAACCCCACGCTGCGGAGGTCGGCCGCCTTCGTGACGGTGCCGATGGACGCGGTGGGACAGCTCACGAGCGCCTCCAAGGCGTGGCGGCGGGAGCCGGGGTCCTTCGGTTGGCGGACGACGGCGCTCATGCCGCCGACCCTTGCGAACACGTCCGGGGACATCCAACGGCACGTGTCGCAGTCGATGCAGGTGGAATCGACGAAGATGTCGCCCGCGACGTTCTCTCTGCGTCGCAGCGACTCCCTGACCACACCGCACGAACCGCCGCCCCAGGTTGCAGGTTCGGCTGCGAGCAAGCGGAACGCCTAACCACGGCCGCCGGCTGGACCCGTCGTGACGGAGCGGATGCGCGGCGCAGGCTGGCGCAACGTCTGGCTCCTGGCGCTCGTGAGCCTCATCTCCGACGTCTCCGGCGAGATGCTGCAGGCCGTGCTGCCCTTCCTCCTCGTCGCCCAAGGTGCGACCGGTTGGGGCATCGGATTGACCGGCGGCTTCACGGAAGGGTTCGGCAACGTGTTCAAGCTCGACCGGCACAGCTACGTCGGTCGCTGCTACCACGGGTTCCGCGAGCTCACGCACGACGAGCGCTTCCACCGGTACTTCCTCTCGCTCGGAAAGAGCTAATGCCGGCGAGAGCGGCGACAC
>JBHEMF010000023.1:0-12079 GCA_046352665.1 Thermoplasmatota archaeon | reverse complement strand
CCATCGACCCCGACGGGTACGCCGCCAAGGCCAACCGCCGCAACAACGCCGAGACCGGCAACCACGCCTTCAAGCAGTTCCTCGGCGACCAAATCTACAGCAAGAGCGCGCAAGCCCAACGCAGCGAGATCCTCTGCATGTGCATCGCCTACAATCTGACTCGTCTTGTCCTAGTTGAAACTCTACTTGCAACCCAGGTGGATTTCGAGGGCGGCATTAGCCGACTGGAAAGCGCCATCCCGCGCGTCTCGGCGAACCGATTGCCGGGGACGGTAGCCGCCACCCCATGACTGAAGAATGCCAGGCACCTGTCCTCGACTGAAGAGGAGACGCGTGTTGTCTCGTCACGCTCGGCCCGCCGCCGGCTTGGCATAATGCGCCTCCTTCGCCATGGACTGTGAAAAAAATGAAAGCCCTGCATGCGGTCTACACCGTGGCCCTCTTCCTAGTGGCCTCGTCGGCCTTCCAACTGAATGTTCGGGCCGATGCTCCCTGCGGCGGGGCGGCAGACGACTTCAACCACTACGACTACATCTTGGTGACTGACACGGGCAACCTCCCAGGCAACTGTGACTGACACGGGCAACCTCCCAGGCAACTACAACTCTACGGATGGCACGGCAGTAGCCTGGAGCGCTGATACGTACCGCTGCCTTTACCCCGAGGATGAGGCTCGTCAGGAAGCATCGGATGCAAAATGGATCTTTACTCTCGAGGCTCTCCGCGAACAGCCCCCGACGGACGGGACCATTCCTAGCTACGTGTTCCCCGATTGCTACCAGCACGTGGAATGCGCCAGCCAATTGCCAAATCAAGACCCAACAAAGTCCAATACGACGGTCGTGCCGGAAACTCTTCCAGCTATCCTACCGCCCGTCTCTGCCGCGTCGGCCTCTTCAACCTTCAGTGGTCAAGGAAAAGGCCCGCGCGTCGACTCTACCAGTGCGGGAAACATCTGGATTTACGAAACGTATCCAAAGAGCACGGACCCGAAGGCATCCTCCGACGGATGCCATACGTATGCGATGGGCACAGCAGTCAATATCCTGAATGACAAGCTCATGCATCCGCCGCATAACACCGCTTTGGGGCCGGTGCACTTCCACTATGCATGCTACCTCCCTTCCGAATCATCCCGTTGGGACACTTGGAAGCACTCAGGTCAATACAAGCAGTACCCTGGTGGCCCGGTCCAGTCCAACGACCCCACCGACAGCTGCACGTCAGTTTCCTGTAGTGAATCTCACTCGGGTGTCCTAAAGTGGCGCGCCTGGGACTACTTCAAAACATTCGCCCCTGGATACATGACGCAAAATAAGGAAAACGTCGTCTTGGGTTGGGTTTCATGCGCGGACCACAACGGCGAAGCCATGGATGTCGACTGGGGCTGGTCAATCGTGGCAGCAGACCATCCGTGCGCATGGAATGACGCCAACTGGCCCGATTCCCGTCTCGTCCAGCACGAGGTGAGCCACCCATTCTATGGGCTCCATTATCCCAGTGAGTCCCAAAAATATGACTGCGGGTATGGAAGCATCATGAACTATTGTAGCGCCTTCAATGGCGAGACAAACTACGACTATGGCAATCGTTACCGGATTGGCCAGAATATCTGGGACACGTCCACGACATTGAGCCACCCCTGCAAGACTGGAACTTCCGGTTGCTGACAGGTGTAGGCAAATGCGCCAAGCCTTTGCGTTTCTTCCCCTCGCCCTTCTCCTCCTCGCAGGCTGCTCTGAGAAACCATTGCAAAATCAGAATGTCCAATTCTACAACAGTTCCATGCAGACTCAAGCCATACACTTCGAGATCCTCGGGGCCGATGGAACTCCTGCTTTTGCCAAGAACATCACGGTGGAGCCGTTGAAACCAGACCAGCCGACGCCGACCATCAGTATTCCGCATCTCGAAATCGGTGACTACCGGCTACGCGCTTCCGCCGGACGCGAATCGACCTCCGTAGACGAACACCTCGACAGGTCAATCAGTGCCATTATCGTGAATATTTTGGCGGGTGGAAATCTTGACATTTCCGTTCAGCGGGGAGATTGAAGGACCACCTTCGGCAGCCGGAATCCGCACGGAGAAGGCCCGCGTCCAAGTGGTTCCATCAGCCACCATCGTCTAAAAGAAGCCATGCCGTAAGCCGCGAATGCTCCAAATGCGCTGCGCGCCGGGGGCGCTGTGCCCATGGACCCTGTTCCACGGCTCCAGTTGGAGCGGCGGCCGTGGAACGCACCCTGGCGGGCGGCGCGTGGATTGGGAATGCCCGCGGCCGCCACCTACTCTACACCTTCCTCTTGCGGCCGCACCAGCGCCGAGTACACGATGGCGTCCCAGGAGTTGTGGATGCCGACGAGGAGGAGCAGCAGGGACGCGGCCGCGACGGCGACGAGGGCGGGGCTGGGCTGGGAGAACGCCCAGATGGCGGAGCCCGCGAAGGCGACGTACCCCGCCAGTGGCAGGACGACATGGAAGACCCAGTCCTCCAGCACCGGCTTGTACGCGGTCTGGCGCCGCATCCTGGACACGGCCAGGCCGGTGTACGCGGTGCCCACGAGCCCCAGCGTGCCCCACAGGGCGGCAGCGGGCGTCGTCGTGTCCCACGGCGCGCAGACCACGGCGCTCACCGTGAGGACGGCCGCGAAATGGAAGATGGTCGGCGTCGCGAAGGCCGCCGCAAGCTCGGGGGCGCGCAGGGTCGGCCGGTCGGCGATGAGGGTCAGGACGATGAATTGCAGGCCGACGAGGGCGCCGGCTGCGGCTCCGACGATGACGTAGTACGTCTCCCAGCCGGCCAGGTCGCTCATCGTCGCCTCAAGCCCGGCAGGAGCCGCACCTTCAAGGAATCGCGCCTCGCTGCGCCTTTGCGGCCGCCGCAACGCTGCACGGGCCATTCACTTTGCTTTGCGCGCGGACCTCGACTTCGGCAGGACCTCGAGCACGTGCAGTTCTTCGGACAGTGCGCCGAACGTCCGCTCGGCGAGGGCCGTGGCGTCGCGCACGCCGCGGTTGTAGAACGCGGGCCCGATCTCGTCCGCGATGAACGACAGCAGCAGGCCGGCCGCGAGGTCGCCCAGCGCCTCGCCGCGCTCGGTGCGGAAATGCTCCTGGATGCGCTGCACGGCATCGGCGCGCTCCTCCCGGTCCAACTGCATGCGTGGCAAGAGTGGCGGCGGGATTTGAGGCTGGCTCACGTGTACTCCGATGCCGAAAGACTCCAAACCCACTGAAGACACTGAAGACACTGAAACGTGCCAGGTCACCGTCTTGACCAATGTCCGCGGCTTCGGCACGGGCGCATGGCATGCTCTCCGACCTTGGTTTTTTCAGTGCGCTCAGTGTCTTCAGTGGTTGGTTGGGCTGTATGCCATCCCTCGCCCTACGTCAGAAGCGCCGCGGCTCGCCCCGATAGCCCTACGGCCTCGTCCACGCGGTCGAGCCCGAGCCGGTCCAGCTCGGCCAAGAGTTCCCGGCCGACGTGCGTCGCCATGCGCGGCCCGCGGTACACGAACCCCGTGTACGCCTGCACCAGGGTGGCGCCCGCCATGATGTGCCCCAATGCGTCGGCGCCCGTGAACACGCCGCCGACGCCGACGATCGGCACCGACGCGCCCACGGCTTTGTGCAGTGCTGCGATGGCCTGGCGCGCCCGTCCGCGCAGGGGGGCGCCCGAGAGGCCGCCTTCGATGGCGCCTTCGCTGCCCGGCGGACGCGCCCGCGTCGTGTTCGTCGCGACGATTCCCGCGGCACCCGCATCGACGGCGGCGCGGGCCACGCGCACGAGGTCGTCGTCGCCGGCGTCGGGATGGAGCTTCACGAGGACCGGCCGCGACGCGCCGGCGGACTGGGCAGCGGCCGCGACCTCGCGAACGAGCCGCGACACGGCGTCGGGCGTCTGCAGCGTGCGCAGCCCCGGCGTGTTGGGGCTGGAGACGTTCACGGTAAGGAACGCCACGTGCGGAGCGAGCTGCCGCGCGCAGGCAACGAGGTCCTCGCCGACACGCTCCGGCTGCGTGGACTTGTTGGGACCCACGTTGGCGCCCACGACGCCGATGGGCGGGCAGCGCGCCAGGTGCCGGACGCAGGCCTCCACGCCGGGGCCTGGGAAACCAAGCCGGTTCACGATCGCTTGCAGGGCCGGCAGCCGCTGCATGCGAGGCGGCTCGTTTCCCGTTTGCGCGCGCGGCGTCACCGTGCCGACTTCGACGTGGCCGAAGCCCATGGCAAGGAGGGCGTTGTACACGCCGCACTCCTTGTCGAAGCCGGCCGCCATGCCGAGCGGCGTCGGGAAGTCGAGGCCGAAGGCGCGAACGGCGAGGCGGGGTGACGGCGGCGGCGCCTGGACGGCCTTGCGGGCCAACCGGTTGGCTTGGGCGGGGGCGAGGGCGGCAAGGGCAAGGCGGTGCGCACGCTCCGGGTCCATCCCGAAGAGTGCCCCCCGCAGCGCCCCGTACACATGAGCCCGACCGGGGGTGCGCAGAAAACATTCCCGTTGCGGCTCCAGTTTCACTTCCCTCCTGGAAAGCCAGAAGGCCCCTTCTGTGCAATGGGTGACCGTGCCCGCCGACTACCGCAACGACGCCATGCACCCGACCCTGAGCCGAGCCCGGCCGCTGCAGCAGGTCACCCTCGACCGGCTCGAGACGGGGAGGACGAACTACGGCGGCTGCCAGGTCCTCGAATCATCCGGCGCCGGCGGCCTCACCGACTTCACGATGGGGAAGTCCGTCTCCGGCGAATGCTGGTCCGCCAACCCGTACTCTGGCTGCGCCCACGCCTGCAGCTACTGCTACGTCCCCGACACCATCCATGCCGAGCGGCGCCGCTGGGGCTCGTACGTCATCGTGAAGCGCGACCTGCCGACGCGCATCGCGATGGCCGTGCAGAAGAGCAAGAAGATGACCGTCTTCTTCTCGACGGCGACGGACCCGTACCAGCCGGCGGAGGCGGAGCACGAGATAACGCGCCGCTGCCTCGAGGTCCTGGTGCGCAAGGACTGGCCCGTCGAGGTCCTCACCCGCAGCCCGCTCGTCACCCGCGACATCGACCTCTTCAGGCAGTTCAGCCAGGTACGCGTCGGGCTCAGCGTGCCCACCGTGGATGACCAGGTACGTCGCGTGCTGGAGCCGTCCGCCCCACCGATCGCCGCGCGCCTTGCCGCCTTGCAGGAGCTCTCGAACGCCGGCATCCCGACGTTCGCGAACTACACGCCGGCCTGCCCCTCGACCATCCACGACGCCGAAGGCATCGCACGCGTGCTGCTCGACGCCGGCGCGCATTGGGCCAACACCTCCCCTTGGCGTCGCCGCTCGACGACGCTCGGCCCGGTCTGGGAGCGGCTGCGCGGCACGGAGTGGGAAGGGCTCACGAAGTTCTTCTCCAGCAAGGAGGCCCAGCGCGAGTGGCAGCGCGAGCTGCGGCAAGGATTCAAGAAGATCGGCCTCCCGCTGGGGACGTCGTTCTTCAACGCGCCCTTCGAATGGCTAGAGCCTGGCATGACCCACCCGACGGAGTTCCCGGTCAAGGCCAAGCCAACGCGGGACGGTGTCCTTCCCATTCCGTTGCCCATGGCGAGGTAGCAGCTCAAGGCCCCGCTGCACCGCCTGGCCACAGATTTCACAGACACCCATTGGGCTGCATGTTCGGAGCGGATGGGCGGTCGAAGCCACGCCAGAATCTTCACAGATGCGTCAGCCTCGTAGGCAAGCATCTGTGGAAATTCTGTTCGCCGTCGAGGGGAAAGCCCCAAAATCAGTTTCTGTGCAATCTGTGTTTCGTCGGGCCGGGTGGGATAGACGCGGGCCAGTCGCAGGTGCGTCAGGTCAAGCTTTCGCGACGATCTTCACGACGTCGCCGGCCTTCAGTTCGTGGTCGTGACCGATGGCCCGCTTCGTGCGGCAGTCGATGCCTCTGATGAAGTGGTCGCCGAGGTCGGTGTGCACCTTGTACGCAAGCTGCCGCGCCGTCGTCCCCGGTGCCACGAGGTGGCAGTCAGGGAGGACGCGGCCCTCCTTGTCGGTGAGCTTCGACTCGTCCTCGACGGGGAAGACCGGGATGCGGTGGAGGAGCCCGAAGACCGCGGCCTCGAGGGCGCGCGCGACACCCGTCTCGCCGAGTGGCTGCAGGACGTGGTCGCGGATGTAGCCGAGTCCCTTCTCCTGCGCCGGGTTGAGGGTGCCTTTCGGCGTGAACGTTGCAGCACCGGGCGCGTAGTCGAGGAGGCCGGACTGGGCGCCTTTCTGCAGGGCAAGCTCCGACTGCGCCGAGAGCCGGACGACAGGCGGGGTCAGGGCCGCCTCCAGTTGGGTAAGCCGCGCCGCGTCCGTCGCGTCCGCCTTGTTCAGGGCCAGCACCATCGGCTTCGACGCCTTGCGCAGCGCATGGGCGAGGGCAAGGAGCCCCTCGGCCTGGAGTTCTGTCGCCTTCTTGCCCGCCAGGCCCGCGTCTCGCAGTCCCTTCGCGGCGAGGGGCTCCGTCACACCGATGCCGGCGAGCTTCTCGGCGATGGCGGCCTCGACCTTGCGGTTCTCCATCTGCATGCGTTTGGCGAGGCGGTCCCAGTTGTCGGCGAGGAGGCCCTCGATCCACCAGTCGATCTCGTCCTCGAGGAACCGTACGTCCGCGGCGGGGTCGCGCGTGCCGGGCGGGACGGTGTTCCCTTCCGCATCCGTGCCGCCGGTGGCGTCGAGGACGTGGATGAGGGCGTCCGCCTGTGCCAGGTCGCCGAGGAACTTGTTGCCGAGGCCGCGGCCTTCGTGGGCTCCAGGCACGAGCCCCGCGACATCGACGAGGTCCACGGGGACGTAGCGCGTGGGGCCCACGACCTTGCCGTGCCGCGGTGCGGAGGTGACGCCGAAGGATGGGCCGGGGTCGGCGACGCGCACGTAGCCGACACCGTGGTTCGCCTCGATGGTGGTGAACGGGTAATTGCCGATGGCCGCGTCCGCCAAGGTCGCCGCAGCGAAGAACGTGGATTTGCCCACGTTGGGCTTGCCGACAAGACCAATCTTCATCGCGGTAGCACTCCGCGAAAATCAAGCCGCAAGGAAAATTCGGGGGCGGGACCCGGAGGGTCGGGGAGGGGGGGAGGCCGGGGGGGACGCTTCCCCCCCTGCAAACTGCCATGCGGACAAACGCGGTTCGGCGCCGCGCCGCAGCGCCCCGCGCCGAATCCCGTTTGTCCGGCCTCGATGGTGGTGAACGGGTAATTGCCGATGGCCGCGTCCGCCAAGGTCGCGGCGGCGAAGAACGTGGATTTGCCCACGTTGGGCTTGCCGACCAGTCCGATCTTCATCTCTGCGGGCGTCGCACCGGGGCCATCCAGATAACGGCAGCGTGCTAGGGTTTGCGCTTCGGCACCCACTGGACACAGATTCCACAGAAAATCCTCAAGCCGTCACCTTAGGCACGCCCAATTTGTTCGGCCCGGCAAGAATATCCGCAGATACTGACGAGCGAAGCGCCGCGAGGGAGCAGCATCTGTGGCATTCTGTCTGGTTCGAGGTAGAAGCCCCAAAGTCAGGTCTGCGAAATCTGGGTTCAGAGGGGCGCGAAGCGGCGTTACAGCACGACGTCGCTCGCTACGGGTGCTGCGGCGTCGGCAAGCGGCGCCGCCTCTTCGGGGGTGAGGAGGCGGGCGAGCGGCTCCTGCGCGTAGTAGCGGTTGTTCTGCAGGCCGCGGCGCTCGTGCACAAGGCCTTCCGCGACGAGCGGCTCGATGGAGGAGCGGAACGTCTTGCGCGAGACATCGACGGCCTGGCAGATGTCCACTTGGCGGGCGCCGGGGTGGTCGCGGATGAAGGCCGCGATCTCGTGGCGGCGCCCCTGATGCAGGAGGGCGAGGAGCTTGGCGTGCGCGGGGTCGATCTGCGACGGGAAGAAGTGGCGCTCGCGGCCAGCCTCGATGGCCGTCACCATCTGGCCGCGGTGCAGGAGGGACAGGTGGTACTGCACCGTGCCCCAGGGCTCGCCGGCGGAGCGGCAGAGTTCGCTGGCGTGGATGCCGGGGCGGCTCTCGATGATGTCCAGGAGGCGCCGGCGCAGCGGCTGGTCGAGGAGGTCGTCGCCCGACACGCGTCCGAAGAACGCGCTTCCGGCAGAGGCAAGCAGTTGGCCCAGGAGGTCCAGCATCCGTTTCACCCACTCGATGCCCGTGGAGGCTCAGGCGTACCCGTTTGCCTCCCCAGGCGACTTGGTAGATGGAGCTGGGAGTCTTGAACCCGACGGAAGGCGGGCCTGGACCTCGGGGAGGAGGTCGGGGGTCCGCCGCAGCGCTTCCTGGAAGGCAACCTCGGCCTCTTTGGGGCGGCCAAGATCGACGTAGGCGATGCCCAGGACGTAGTGCAGCACACCGTCGGAGGGCTGGCGGGACTCGAGGTGGCCCTCGACCTCGCGGACGACGCGGCGGTTGCGGCCGGCCTTGGAGAGGGCGATGGCGCGGCTGATGAGTGCGGTCTCCTTGCCCGGCTGGCGGTGCAGGATGCGGCCGGCGTCGCGTGCGGCGCGGCGGAAGCGGCCGGCCTCCAGGGACGCCTCGACGTCGGCCATGGCAGGCTCCTTGCGCGCGCGGCGGGTCGCCCACCAGATGCCGGCCCCAAGGGCGGCCGCCGCGGCGACGCCGATGGCGAGTCCACCGACGAGGGAATCGGGGAGCCTGGCCGTGGCAGCGGCCGGATGCAGCGCGTTGCCGCCCTCGTCCAAGCCCGTCACCTTGGCGGCGAGGCCTGCGGGGTCGGGGCGGATGTCGAGGCGGGCCCGGCCGGGGACCTTGTAGTGGGCGGCGTTCACGGCGACCACATCGCCGTTGACGGTCTGCACGGATCCGACCGCCGAGTCGAGTGTGAGGGCGGCGCCCACGACGCTTGCGCCGGGGCCGGCCCACTGCCGTTCCACGTCGGGGGCGAAGACGAAGGTCGCGGACCCGTGCGTGACGGACATGCGCACGAAGACGCGGTCCTCGCTGTAGGCGTTGCCGCCGGGCAGCCCAGGCGCAAGGGGAGACTCCCAGGTGCCGCTGCGGACGAGGTGCTCGCCGGCGTCGCCGACGAGCTTGCCGCTCACACCCAGGATCTCCAAGGTAAAGTCGCCTTCGACGGTGAGGGTGGACTGGCCGTGCGCCGTCGTGCGCACGACGGGCTGGCCGAGGCTGAACTGGTAGAAGTCGCGGGAGGGCGGCGTGCGGTCGTTGGGGTCGCCATTGGCGTCCTCATCGATGCCGTGGGCGCGGGTGAGATGGGGTTTGGTGACGAGGTCCGTTGTGCAGCCGTCCATGGACGCGGTGGCCGCCAGCGGGGAGGACGAGTAGAGATGGAGGACGAACTGCTCCTGCGCTTCCGTGACGTTGAACGTCGCGTGCGCCTCCTGCTGCTGCGGCGTGTCGCCGGTGACGCTGTGCTCCAGCCCGCCCGTGCGGAACACGAGGTCGTCGCCGCCGGTGGCGCTTGGCACGCGCACGGTCGGCCCGTTGTCCTCGACCTGCGTCCAAGCGATGGCGTCGCCATGCACCGAGACGAGCGGCGCGCCTTGGCCGGAGAGACGTTCGGCCGCGAGCATGAGGAGTGTCGCCGACTGGACCACGTTCTGGTCGGTGTCTGCGCCGCGCATCACGAGGTCGCCGGCCACGACCTGCTCGGCCGCCGCGTACGGCAGCGCCGACAGGGCCAGCCCCGCGCAAACGGTCCAGAGGCCCATGCGGGCCAAGGGTCGGCGGGGCGGCGAGAGGTCCATGTCAGTGGGGGTGCGGGATCTGTCCGGGACGGGGGGTGAGGGCGTTGGCGCTCGTGTTGGCCCAGCGCAGTGCGCAGCCCAGGTTCACGGTGAGGACACCCATGACGGGGTTCACCGAGACGTAGGGCTTGTCGCCGGTGGGGCTCACCACGTCGCAGGAGCTGCTGCCCGTCACGACGGTCACGTGCGGACGGTTCGGGCTCGTCGAGTTGTCGGACGGGGGGGCCGTGGAGTTGTCCGGGCTCGACGACGGCCCGCAGTCGGACCCCCCTGCGCAGCCGCCGTCGCCGGACTGCTCCCCCTCGGCGCTCGCGGGCGCAGCCAAGGCGAGACCGGCCACGAGGGCCAGGAGCAGCAGGCGGGAAAGGACACCCATACTAGACACCAGAAGGAAAACAGTGGTTCCGGTAAAAGGCTTGCCGGCGTTTCCTTCCTGTCGAACGGAAGGGTGGCGCCTATGGGAAGCATCCGGATCGCGTTCTGACCGCGCCGGAACCCCAGCACCAGCGAAGCACCCACCACGGCTAGGTTGCTGCGTCGGCCCGGCGATTGCCGCGACCCATCGGCAATGGGGTAACACGACTCTGGACATTAAGCGGCCCCGGGGCTTCCTCGCATCCGCCGGTCGGGTCGCAGCCCTCTGGACGCCGCAAGGCGCCCGGAAAGGCAGCAACACGACAACCACCCACCTGACTCCACCAACCAATTTTTGGCGGCCCGGCCGGCTTTGTTTTTCCTCCGAGCGGCGGCTTTGTTGCGCGTCGGGGGGCGCTTGCTGCACTCGGCTCGACATTGCGAAACAGAATCCGCCAACGCAGCGGGCCCATGGGGATTCGAACCCCAGTCTGCGGGTTCGAAGCCCGCCAGTCTATCCAAGCTAGCCTATGGGCCCTAAGGTACTCTCTTTGGTGCTAATCTACCGTAGAGAGCACTTGGCCGGCCACACCGGACTCGCTCTTAACGGCCGCGGTAACCCTAAGGGCCAACCCGAGGTGTTGACGTGAAGCCCCTGAGCAAGAAGGACGAGTACGCATTGACGGCCATCGCCAAGTACAAGGCCGCCATGAGCGAAACGAACCGGGCCAGCATGTCCCAGTGGCTGGACATGCGCCTGAACGACAAGGCCATCGCCTCCGTGAAAAGCGATGCCTTGGCGCTCAAACACGCGGACGATTTCTTCCGGGGAAGGTCCCTGGCGGAGGTGACGCCCGCGGAATGGGTGGCCTTCAACGCGAGCCTGCGCGCCCGCTTCGAGGACTCCACCCGGGCCTTGTACCTGACGGAACTAAGGCGATACCTGAAGGACGTGCACGACTTGGACAAGCTGCCGCGTGCCCTCGGCCAGGCCCTGAAGGTGCCTTCCTCCGGCAGCCCGGAAAGCGGCCAGGTGATCGATGCCGACTGGTTCTACCGCCTTCTTGCCACATGCGAGAGCCGCTACACGAACCGGAAGCACAAGTCGCGCTTCCCCGCAGTACCCATGTTCATAGCGTTGCTGTGGTTCCTTTGGGACAGCGGCATGCGGGTGTCCGAGGCACTGGGCCTGAACGTTGGCGACGTGCAATTCGACGAGCACGGCAGTGCAATGGCCCGCATGCGGAAGGACCAGCCCGGCCTTAAAACTGGGCCCAGGCCTGTTCCGCTCACCGAATGCGTCGCCGCCCTCAAGGTGTGGCTGGCCGTCCACCCCCAAGGTCCGGACCGTAACGCGCCCCTGTTCTGCGGGACAAGGTCCAAGGGGCTGCGCTACTTAGCCTATGACCGAGTCTACGACTTGGTCGTGGACCTGAGCGATGCTTCCGGCTGGACCGCCGAACATACTCTTGGCCACCTGTCCCCGCACGACTTCCGTCACACGCGTTGCACGCGGGCGGCGCAAGCCAATTGGGGTCAACAACGCATGGAAGACGTGTTCGGCTGGGAACCCGGTTCCCCGATGCCGAGCCACTACAGCCACCTCTCCGATGAGGACCTCCTGAAGCAGGCCCGCCAGGACGTCGGCATGGACAGCCTCGGCTACAAGGAAGCGCTCGATGCCGGACAGAAGGACGCGGCCTTCTGGATGCTGTTGCGCGAGAAACTCGGAGAGGACGTCGCCCAACGGCTTCGCACAACGAAGCCGCCCGAATGGCGGCGGCCTTGACGCCCCGAAATCCCAGGCCCTGTACCCTCTCCTGTTGGGAGTAGCGTCGAGGCGATTTTCGGATGTTGCCAGTGAAAAGTGCCACGTTCGCCCCAGGACTTCGTCCTTAAGCGGGGTCATCACAGGAGCGATGGTGCCTAGGAAGAACCCACAGGCAGCGGGGGCACTCTTCATCTGCCAGAGGGATGCCTTCAGGGTTAGCAC
>JBHEMF010000022.1:0-12121 GCA_046352665.1 Thermoplasmatota archaeon | reverse complement strand
CTGTTGCCGCGCATCGACGGCTTCGTCGCCGAGGGCACCATCCGCATGCTCGGCCGCACCATCGTTCCGGTGAACTGGCTGCAGATCATGGAAAACTCCATGGATCCCATTCACACCGAATGGCTGCACGGCCACACCTACGCCGTCCACCTCCGCATGCGCGGCGAGCAGGACGAATGGGGCATCGTCCTCGACTTCGGCGCCATCACGGACACCCTCAAGGCCATCGGCGACGAGATCGACCACCTCGTGCTCGTCCCCACCGAGTCGAACCACTACTCCGACCTCAAGGTCACGAAGAAGGACGTGAAGTTCCGGGTCACCGACCCGTTCACGGGCGAGCCGAAGGATTTCAGCTTCCCTCGCCAGGACTGCGCGCTCCTCTCGATCCCGTCCACGACGGCGGAGGACCTCGCGAAGTACGTGTACCGGGAATTCGTGAAGCGCACGGAATTCAAGACGGCGACCGCGTTTGTCGAGGTCGGCATCGACGAGGGCTACGGCAAAGGTGCTTGGTACTCGGACCAGAAAGGCGTCAGGGTGAAGGCGTAGGCCACTTGCATTGGGACGCGGACCGCCGGGCGCGTGGGTGATCCCCCCCAAGGAAGCCACGAGATCGCAGTCCCCGGTTCAAACCTGGCGCGTTTGCAGATGTCATGCGCGTGCTCGAAACAACTGCTAGCAGGGGGTTCCTGCAGTCCGACGACGGTGGCGTCTTGCTCGACCGAACCGTCCTGCGAGGCAAGGGCGCGCGTCGCGCGCCCCCCCGAAATGCTCCACTAGGGCCAGGTGCAGGAAGTCGCCGTCGTCGGACGATTGTGGCCCTGCTGGCGACCGCCGTAATGAGCCTGGTTTCGGCGTAGGAGGCCGAAACCGGAAGAGTCCCAGGTCGCCCCACTGCGGGGGCTCCACGGGCCCGTATTGCATCCAGTCCCAGGCCCCGCACCAAGGACCGAGCCGAGCATGGAGTCTGGGCCTTTCCCCCACACCCAACCCCCAAATCGCCCGCCGCCGAGCCCATCCCAGGCAGGAATCCACCCGGTGCGCCTACCCGTGAACCTTTCCCTTCATAATGGACGGCCCCGTGCGCCGGGCGTGCCGAAGGCTGCCGACCAGGGCCGCGCCGTGGTCCTCCTCTCCGGCGGACTCGACTCCTGCACGGCGGCGGCGTGGGCGCAGGCCGAAGGCTACGAGGTCTTCGCCCTCTCCTTCGACTACGGGCAGCGTCACAAGCGGGAGCTCGCATCGGCGCGCGCCGTCGCCAAGGCTTTGCGCGTGAAGGCGCACCACGTCCTCCAGGTCCCGCTCGGCTCACTCGGGGCGTCGGCGCTCACGGACAAGCGCATCGCCGTTCCCGACGCGGGCCCGTCCGATGCGATCGGCTCCCGCATCCCCGTCACATACGTCCCGGCCCGCAACACGATCTTCCTCGCCTTCGCCCTTGGCTTTGCGGAGGTGGTCGAGGCCGGCGCCATCGTGATCGGCGCCAACGCCCTCGACTACTCCGGGTACCCGGACTGCCGCCCCGAGTACCTGGCCGCCTTCGAGCGCATGGCGAACCTCGCCACCAAGGCCGGCGTCGAGGGCCGGAGGCTTTCGGTGCTCGCCCCGCTCCTCCATCGCACCAAGTCCGAGATCGTGCAGATGGCCGTGGAGTTGGGGGCCCCCCTCGCAAGGACGTGGAGCTGCTACCGCGGCGGCACGGCGCCGTGCGGCCGCTGCGAATCGTGCGTGCTGCGCCGGCGCGGCTTCGCGGAGGCCGGAGTGGCCGACCCGGCCCAGCCTGCCCGGCGGAAGCCTGGGAGGACGAAGACGTGAGCCTGAACCTTGCGCAGGATGCCATCATCGTCCTCACGCTCGTCGTCCTCGAGGCCGTCCTGTCGTTCGACAATGCGGCGATCCTCGCCGTCATGGCGCGCCGCCTCCCCGTCGGGGAAGGCCGCAACCGGGCCCTCACGCGCGGCCTCCTCATCGCCTACGCCCTACGCGTCATGGCGATCCTCGGCGCAGTCTATCTCATCGAGATGCCCGTCTTCCTCACCCTCGGCGGCCTCTACCTCGTCTTCCTCTTCGTGCGTCACTTCTGGCGCCGGCTGCAGCACCGGCGCTCGGAGCATCTGCCCGCGGTCCAGCTCGCGAAGGGCATGTTCGGGCTGTCGCCGCTTGCGACGGTCGTCATCCAGATCGGCTTCATCGACCTCGCCTTCGCCCTCGACCAGGTCGTGGCCGCCGTCGCCTTCACGCAGGACCTCCTCACCGACGACAAGACGACGGCGCGCATCCTCATCATCATCGCCGCCACGATCGGCCTCGTCTTCCTGCGCCTTGCCGCACCGGTCCTCAGCAAGCTCATGGACTGGCTGCCGATCCTGGAGGACATCGCCCTTGTTGCCGTCGGCTTCGTGGGTGCGGTCCTCGTCCTGGAGAACCCGTACCCGCTCCAGCACGGCATCGCCGTGGACGACCGCGTGAAGCTCGGCGTCACCCTGGCGCTGTTCCTCGTCCCCATCGTGGTGAAGCTCCTGTTCGGCATCCCGCGCAGCAGCCACTCCCACGCCAAGGACGAGCGTGCCCTGGAGGCGGCGCAGGCCCGCATCGACACCCCGGACAAGCCGCGGCGCGTGAAGAAGCATTCATAGCCCGCATGCGCTGGGAAAGCCATGCAGGTCACGGAGGTGTTCTACTCCATCCAGGGCGAGGGGCGCCGGATGGGCATCCCCACGACCTTCGTGCGGGCCACCGGCTGCCACCTGCGGTGCGTCTGGTGCGACGCCGCGTACGCCTTCCATGGCGGCGCCAAGAAGAGCCTCGACGACATCATGGCGGAGGTGCGCGCCCAGCCCACGAAGGAGGTCTGCTTCACGGGCGGCGAGCCCCTTTTGCAGAAGGACGCCTGGGAGTTCGTGACCCGCCTCCTCGACGACGGCTACTCGGTGCTCGTAGAGACCTCCGGCAACGTGAGCTTCGCGAAGGCCAACGAGTACCCCGCCGAGCAGCGCGCGCGCCTGTGCATCAGCATGGACGTGAAGTGCCCCGGCTCCAAGATGGCGGACCAGAACGACTACCGGCTCATGCAGGACCTGCGGCCGATGGACCAATTGAAATTCGTGATCGCGGACCTCAGGGACTTCGAGTTCGCCGTGCACGTCCTGCAGGAGCACGGCTACCCGCCCTGCCCCGTGTACTTCAACCCCGTCGGCGGCACCGACCCGAAGCGGCTCACGGAGTGGGTGCTGGGCGAGGACGAGCCGCTGCCGGTGCACGTCGGCATCCAGTTGCACAAATTGGTCTGGGGCGACGTTCCAGGGCGATGAAACTGCAGTCGGATGTCCACGAGCCACGGAACCCATGGAACGCACGGAAACACGGACAAAATCACTACACCGGCGAGTAGCGACAAGTTCCTGCAGTCCGACGATGTTCACTAGCCACGGAACCCACGGAACGCACGGAAACGCGGATCAACCTGCTACACGGCGAGTGGCGCCCGGTTCCTGCAGTCCGACGACGGCGACGTCCACGTCGAGGGAACCGTCTTGATGTTGACTTTGAAGAGTCGGCAAGGGCGCGCTTCGCGCGCCCCTCGAAAACTACTCGCAAGGGCCAGTCGATGAAGTCGCCGCCGTCGTCGGACGATTGTGGCCCTGTTGTCGAGGCCGCAGTTTCGCGAAAGTGGTTTCGGTTGACACGCCACGACGCCGAACCATGTTTCAGAGACGGCCGCCGATTCGGTTTCGTGCTTTTCGTGGTTTTCGTGTTCCGTACGCGAAAAGCGGGGAAGAAGCAATTCGTTACGCCGCCGAAAGAATCACGAAAACCAGGAAAACCATGAAACCGACCACTCAGGCCGGAGCCGCCTTCGCCTTCTTGCCCTTGCGCCACTCGTACACGACGTACGCGACAAGGAGGCCCAGGAGCGCCAGGCCGACGTAGTCCAAGTTCCGCTTCACCGCGGCCACGGCGCCCGCGTCCTGCACGAACTTCCACCCAAGCCACAGCAGGAACGTGTTCCAGATGGTGGCTCCGGCCAGCGAGGCGGCAAGGAACGGCCGCAGTGGCATCCGCGCCGAGCCCGCCGGAATGGAGACCACGTGCCTCACGCCGGGGATGAAGCGGCACACGAAGATGGCGACGGCGCCGCGGCGCTCGAACCAGCGGTGGGCCCCGTCGAGGTGGTGCTCGCGCAGTAGGACGTACTTGCCGTAGCGCCGCACGAGGGGGGTGAGACCGTACTGGCCCATGAGGTAGCCAAGCCAGGAGCCGAGGAGCGAGCCGGCGGAAGAGGCGAGGATGGCGCCCGCCCAGGACATCTTGCCTTGCGCCACGAGGACACCGGCGAAGGGCATGACGGCCTCGCTGGGGACGGGCAGGACCATGCTCTCGGCCGCCATGAGGAGGAGAAGCCCGGCGTAACCCGTCGTGGCAAGGACATGGGTGGCCGTGTCGGAGAGCCACTGCAACGCGTCGCCGACGATTCCCACGGTCGCCCGACCTGGTGCGGCGCCTAAAGCCCTGCCGAGGCGACATACCCCAATTGCAGGGCGAAGGCGAGGAGCAGGTCCGCGGAGAGGACCTCAAGGAAGGGCGCGAACCAGCTCCACCGTGCGGCGCCGTGGGCGACGAGGAAGCTGAACACGACGACCCAACCGTAGATCGCCATGAGGAACCCCGCGATGCCCCATGGGCCCAGCGGGATGACGAGGACGGCGCCGGCGGAGAGCCACCACGCGTACTGGAACGGGTTCGTGAGGGTGACGGCCCAGACCGCCCAGCGTCCGGCGGGGGCGGGCGGTGTTGCGCGGTGGCGAACCGTGTCCCACGCGAGATACGCCATGAGGGCGGCCCCGATTGCGGACAAGGGGACGGTGAAGGCCTCGAGGTCCACAAACTGGCGAACGCCGAAGAGCACGGCGCACAGGTACGCGGTGTCCACGATTGGAGCGGGGATGCCAGCGCGCACGCCGGCGCCGAACCCATGACGGCCCGCCTCCCGGGCAACGAGGGCGCTCACGGCGCCGGGCGGAGCCGCAAGCGACAGGCCAAGGCCCAGGCCCCGGGCAAGGGCCAGGAACTCGGCCATCAGTAGTGGTAGTCGCGGTCCTCGGCGGGCTCCATCTCGACGCCGAGGCCGATGGCGAGCCGGTTGGCGTAATTGAAGTAGCCAACGATCTGCGCTGCCTGCAGGATCTCCTCGTCCTTCATGCCGCTCTTGCGCATGGCCTCGACGTACTTGGCGACCCCCTTGGCGGGGTGGACGGTGAGGTTCACGGCGTAGTCCACGAGGGCGCGCTCGCGGGGTGTGAGGTTCGCCTTGGCGGGGTCCTTGGCGACGGATTCCACGAAGGCGCCGTCCTTGGCGTAGCGGCCGAGGGCCTCCTTGTGGTGCGTCGTGCAATAGGGGTCGCCGTTCGTGGCCGAGACGGCGACGGCGATGATCTCCGCCTCCTTGCGCGAGAGGCCGCCCTTGCCGAAGACGGTGGCCATGTAGAGGTCGAGGTGGGCGCGCATCGCCTTGGGCTCCAGGCTGGAGACGCGCAGGATGTTGGAGACGCGGCCGCGGTTCCTCTGGATCTCGTCGTAGATGTCGAAGAGCTTCCCGTCCGCCTCGTCCTCGTTGATGGTGCGGATGTACGCTGCCACGGGGGTGTGGAAGTGGACGGCCCTATAAATGGGACGGCAGCGACTAGGAGTCGCGGCGCGCGTGCCAGAGGACGAGGTTCGCCACCGAGTTGTACGGCGCCCACGCCTCCGACTTCCTACGCAGCACGTCCGCCGCCTTCTCCGGCGACGCGCCGTAGAACCGGCTCGCGGCGATGCGCAGCCCCAAATCCTCCGGCGCCGAGACGTCGGGGCGCTGCAGATGGAAGATGAGGAACATCTTCGCCGTCCAAACCCCGATGCCCTTCACGGCGGTGAGCTCCGCCACGATGGCGTCGTCCGCCATGCCGGGGAAACGCCCGAACTCCACTTCGCCGGCAAGGGTCCTGGCGGCGAGGTCCTGGACATACGCGGTCTTGCCCCGCGACAGGTCGGCCGCACGCAATTGTTCCGTCGAGCGGGCCAGGACGTGCCGCGGTGTCACCTTGCCCCCGAGAGCCTTCACCAGGCGGCCATGGATGGTCTGGCCAGCGGCGAGACTCACCTGCTGGTGCGTGATGGATGTGACCAGTGCTGCGAAGGGATCGGAGGCGGCGACGACGCGCTCGGCGGGGAGCGGGTTGGCAACGCTGAGCCCGTGCAGGACCGGGTCGCGGCGCCGCCAGGACTTCTCGGCCGCAGCCTGGAGGGTGTGAAGCGGTGGGGGCGGCGCCGGTGCGGGCAAGGCGGGACGTAGGTGGGCGGCTCGGGATTTCAGGGTTTGGAGGGAGGGATGGACGGGTTGGCACCCTTGGTATGCTCATGGGCTCCACGCGGTGGTGGACGGCGTTCACAAGGGTGGGATCGGTGAAGACACCACTCCTTTCACGGACCTCGGCGACAGGAAAGCCGGCGCCTACGTCGTGGAGCCGATGAGCATACCAACGGGACAGCTCAAGATGCATTTCGCCGGCGCGCGACCTCGCCCTTGCCTTGCAGGACGGTTCGGCCAGCCAGTCGCCCCCGTCGTCGGACTGCAGGAACCCGTTGGCGGCCGTGGCACGCAAGTCGAGTGCTTGCTCGCACCCTCAACTCACATTCGGCGGGGGCCGCGCCATGCCTCTTCCTCTTTGGCAGGCGGCCGGACGAAGATGTGGTACTTCTCGGTGGGGTCCTGGAGTTCGTGCAGGATGCGGCCGATCACGACCTTCATGGGGTTCGCGACCTTGCCGCGGGTCTCGAGGTCCTCGAAGGTCTCGAAGGCCTTCTTGCGCTCCTGCACGAGGTGCTCGACGGATTTCTTGCCGATGCCGGGCAGGAGCTCCAAGGCGTGGTAGCGCACACTGATCGACAGCGCCTCGTTCAAGAACTTGAGGAAGCGCGCCGGGTCGGACTTCACGATGTCCTCGATCACATACGGCAGCTCGCCGTGCGCGGCGGGTGTCAGCTCGTGGTAGTTCACGCGACCGCGGATCTTCTGCACGAGGCTCCGCTGGTCCACGTCCTTGCCGATGTAGGCGCGGTCGCCGATGGTGAAACTTGCGCCGGGCTTGGGGACGAGTTCGAACAGGGTGAACTGGCTCTCGCCGAGGCCGAGGAGGGTCGGCTCGCGGCGGCTGGGCGGCGAGTCGGGGCGGCCCTGGGGCAGGAAATCGAGGATGTGGACGTAGTCTTCCATGGGGCACCTAGGCGGTGTAGTGCTTGTCGACGACGGCGATGACGGCCTCGATGTCGGCGTCCGACGTCTCGTGTCGGGACTTCTGCAGGATGGCGCGCACGTCGTCGGGGTGCTGCGGCAGGAGGTCGGCGATGCGGACGGCGTACTTCTCCTCGAGGTCGGGGAGGGCCGCGCGGACCTCCTCGGCGATGGCCTTCGCGACCTTGGGCTCGATGCGGGCGAAGCGCTTGGCGTGCTCCAGGGCGATCTTCTGCTCGTAGGTGAGGTCTTCGCGGCCGCCCTGCGACGCCTCCAGCATGGCCTTCACTTCGGCGAGGCTCACGAGACGGCCCTCCTCGACGGCCTCCTCCAGGATGATGTCGGTGTCGGCCATGGGGATCACGTGCCCGACTTGATGGCCTTCAGGTGCTCGGCGCGGACGACCAAGGTCTTCGCCATGTTGCCGTGCATGACGTCGATCACGAAGGCGTCGCCCTGCTTGCCGCGCACGGTGCCGGTGAGGCCCTGGAAGCGCTTGTGGGTCATGCCGGAGTGCTGGCTGGGCTCCATCTTGATGGCGACGTGGCTCCCCGCGGGGAACTCGGCGAGGACGCGGTTGGGCGGCAGCATGCCGCGCTTGCGCGGGTCCTTGAGGAGCAGGTGGCGGGTCTTGCTGCGGAGTCCCTTGGAGCGGACGGGCATTTTGTGGCCTCGGGTCGGCTGCGGCACCCCGGGTGGGGATACCGAAGCTGGGTGGTTTGGGCAGATGTCCTCGCTTATAGAGGTTGTCCTCGCCTCAGGCAAAGGGAGGGGAGTCAACGGGTTTCAGGGCCTGGGTGCCAAGCGGCCTTGGCGTGGTCCCCGCGGGGGGCGCGGCCGGGGCGTTCCCTGCCGGCGGCCTGGTGCACGTAGCGGAAGCCGGAGTCGGGTCCGAGCCCGACCTTGTGGGCTAGCGCGATGTTGAGGTATCCCAGGCTCTCCAGGAAGCGGGCGTTCTCCAGGGGCCCGGCGTCCACCGCGTCGAAGCCGAGGTCGCGGCCCATGCCGAGGACCTGGCTCTTGGCTTCCGGGTCGTCGCCTGCGCAGAAAAGGGTGAGCTGCGTGTCGCCCACGACGCCCTTGTCCATCTGCTGGGCAAAGACCGTGTTGAAGGCCTTCACGACGGAGCAGTCGGCGCCGGCCCATCCGGCAACCTCCTGCGCCCCGCTCGACTCCGCGGGCCCGGCGAAAGCCATCCCTTCGCCCAATGCGTTCGTGGCGTCCACGAGCGTCTTGTTGGCGAGGCTCTCCGTGCCCGCCTCGCGGAGGGCATTGCGCCGCTCGCCATAGGGGACGGCAAGGATGACGGCCTCGGCCCACTTTGCGACCTCGCGCACCCGTTCGGGCTCCTTGCCCGTGGACTGCACTTCGTAGCCGGCCCTCTCCAGGCCGTTAGAGAGCGCCGTGCCGACGTTGCCGTTGCCGATGATGCCGATCCTGGAAGGTCGTGCCATGGTGTGCCTCGGAGCGGGCGCAGCGGCGCGTCCCACTTCACGGTGGAGGCTTCGGCAACTGGTCGAGGATGGCGAGGACGTCGAGGAACTCCACCTTGACGGGCACGCTGGCCAGCGCCGAGAACGACGGCACGGTGCGCCCTTCGTCGCCGGAGACCATCTCCTTGATGTACGTCCCGGACTCGGCGCGGACCCGGATGGAGAAGCGTGTGCCGAGGTCCTCGGCCATGGCGTCGAGATCCACCTTGTGCAGGCTGCGTTTGCGGACGAGGTCGGCGCGGCGGTGCGCGACACGGTCGGGTGTGCGCTGCTCGAGGACGGCGCCGGTGAGCTGGACGCAAACCGCCTCGACCTGCGTGCGCGCGACCGGAGTCTCGGCAAGGCAGTGCGCGAGGTACTCTTTCTGGTATTCGCCCTCCTTGATGGCGGCGACCTCCGCCTTCTCCGCCATGCGCAGGTCGCGGATGGCGACACCGCTCGTCGCCGTGGCCGCGTTCACCTGCGATTCCAGTGCCGCAAGGTCCGCCGTCCTGCGGTGGGGGTCGGCAAGCTCCAGGATGAAAGGACGCCCCGTGCCGAGCATGAGGGCGTCGATGTCCTCGCGTCCCGCGCCGTGGAAGGAGTGCCCTGTTGCGCCGAAAAGCGGCTCGGCCGGGATCCCGATGGCGTCCTCCACGGATTCGGCGTAGGTCACACCCGTTCCGCCGCATTCCCAGCAGCCGCGGCCCTGGCAGCGCCGGCACGGCCAGTGCGTCTGGGGGATGTCCCTCCGCAATTTGTTGTAGCGTCCCTTCACGAAGACCGCGTTGGCCTGCGCCGAGGCGGTCCAGTACCGCGCATCGACGTCGATGACGATGTCGGGCGTCCCCTCCGGCGCCGTCGTCGCCCCCGTCGCCGCCGCGATGCGCGCCGCAAGCAGGCGGTTGGCCTCCGTGCGGATGTTTTCGCCGACCTTCTCCGCCCCCATCGCGGCCGCGACGTCGCGTTCGTGGCCCTCGCATGGGCCGGGGAAGCGGGTGCCGACCTGGAACGTGGCGAACTCGTACGGCTTGGCGGCCCCGAGTGCGGCGTGCAGCCACTCGTCGGCCTCCGCGAACGCGCCCTCGCAGATGGGACAGCCGGCCTCGGCGACTTCCGGCCAAGTCCGCGCGGCACCGGCGGCTTGCCGTTGCGCGTCCACGCCGGCCGCACCGATGAGGCGGCGGCCGAGGCAGCGGTCGCAGATGGCTTGGGCGAGGGCAGGGAACTGCAGCATCGCGACGTCGGCCACGCGACGGCCAGGAGGGCAGGGGTTTCAGGCTTTGGGCCGGAGCTTGTCGGGGTCGAGGCCAGCGTCCTTGAGGATCTTCCCCACAAGGGAACTTGGGATGTCCCGTCCGTGATGGGGCACCTCCGTGGTCCGCCCGTCTTCGTGACGGTAGAACACATGGCTGCCCTTCTGGCGCACCTCATGGAACCCTGCGGACCGCAGCAGGCGGCGGACCTTCCGGTAAGGCAACGGTGGAATCTTCGGCGCCATATTCGTCAGCCTTCAACACTCACGTGCTCGATCGTGACGGCTCTGCGTTTCGGGATGCCTTCGACCTCAAGGTAGAGCTCGATGGCCTCGCGGATGTTGGCGAGTGCCTCCTGGCGATTTCGGCCGGACGTATGGCAACCGGGGAGTTCGGGGACATCGGCGACGATTTCGCCGCCTTCGTCCTGCTCGAGGACGACGAGGAAATCCATGGGGTTTGCATGTGGAGTGGGGATTCTTAACACCTCGGGAGAAGGATGGCGATGGGCAAGATTGGATTGTGGGAGAGGCCAGTGAATTCGGACACTTGTTGGCGTCAAGACTCGAGGCCAAATTGCACTCGGGGCCGCGTTCCGCTCCGCCCCTTGGTGGGGGCAAGCCCCCTGTTGGGGGCTGAAGCGTTCCGCCATCAGCGCGGGAACACCTATCTGGCAGGGGTTGGTGGCCGTCCTGTGGTTGCTTTCCAGAATGCGATCGCCGCTTTCGGCATGGTCCTGACCTTAGCGGGTTGCTCTTCGCCCGCCAATCCCGCAACATCCCATTCTCTTTGCTCTGAGAGCCATTGCATCGTCAGTCTTGCGACGCCCCCGACTGGCGCCTTCGCGCCTCTCGCAAGCATCGAGGCCGTTGTGACGACCGTCGACTACTTCGACGCAACGCACGTGCTTTGGCGGGAGTCATCGGGAACGGCACATGGTAGCGTTTCGCTATGGAGCCTGGACGTATCTTCGGGCCAGATGACGCCGGTCTTCGAGCGGGCAGGCTACGGCGTCACTGACGCCACCATACGCAACGGCACTGCAATGTTCTCGACCTGGCCCATCGGAAGAGTCAGTGGTTCGGAGACCTATTCATGGTCGCCAGGAGAAGGATTGCAGGGGTTGCAGCAGCCAGCGTGGGCTCCCACAGAGGGCATTTTCCAGACCAGCGGCGACGGATGGGCAGGCTACTTCATTCGCACGGGCACTACTGCCCACTACTCCATCTTTGAACAAAGCTCGGGCCGGCTCCTCCTTGAGGTGCCCGGGACTACGGAGGGCATGGCGCCTCCGAGCAATGCCTACGTCAACGGCGTCACCAGCCTGGATGGCAAACTGGTGCTGCCATGGCACAGCGGCGGCGCGACCGGCACTAGTTTGGTAGAAACCGACCCTTGGACAGGCCTAAACCGGACGCTTTTCACGACCAGCCACAACCTGGACAACGGCTTCTCCCTCTCACCACAAGTGATGACGTTCATCGAAGGCCCGCAGAACCAACTGTGGGCCTATCGGGTATCCGATGGCAAGGACATCCAACTGTCGCAGCCAGGGTGGTGGACTCCTTGGGCCAATCAAGAGGGCGCCATAGTCTACTACTTGCGAGAGCAGATCCCAGCCGACCGTCATGAAATGAACTTCACAACCGTCCTGACGCGTTTGGATGTCGCTACGATGCATCAGGAGGACTGGACTGTCCAAGGCCCAGGGCACTCTTTGACCGGCTGCGACGTGCACGATGGACGGGCCTACGTTTCGATGGTCGAGCAGATGAGTCCCCCACGCTCCGTCCTGTATGCCATGCAACTTCCGAACTCAGCGATTCGCTGAACCTCCTTTTCATGTGGCGTGCAGGCCGGTGTGGGGGAGGAGGTCTTACCTCCTGGGAGGTTAGTCTTACAGGCCACATCACCTAGGGCCAATTTGCTAGGAGACCGGGGGGATCGTGCCCCTCATGATTCGAACCGCGGCGCTGCCGCGCCGCCCCAGCAATCCCTTTTGAGGGCCAGCTCGAGCAAGTCGCCGCCGTCGTCGGAAAGCCGACGAGCCGTAGGCGAGTCGGCGCATATGCCGGGCCCATTAGGGTCCCGGCGGAACGGGCGTGGCCCTGTGCTAGACC